>CBDURB010000339.1:0-2142 GCA_965369585.1 uncultured bacterium | reverse complement strand
GGTAGCGTACGGCATTCTAATCAACCTCCGTGAACTCGTCAACTGGTGAAGAGAGCCGTCCGGGCCTAGCGCTGGTGCTGGGCGCCGGTGGCGGCCGACGTTAGCGGCCAGATCGGCTTCCTGGCCGCTCGCGTAGGCTAGGCGCCGTCGCGTGAGGGCAGGATCACCCACGCCTTCGCCGGCGTCGTCATCCCTTCGCGCTCGTTCTCAGCCCACACCTCCAGCTCCACCCATCCCTCACCGTCTTTGCGGTAGCGATCCGTGACCTTGCCCTTGCAGACCATTGTGTCGCCGGGGCGCTGCTGGCGGCGCATCTCGAAGTACAGCTTGCGCAGGAAGCCGGTGTCACCCATCCAGTCGGTGATGACACGCACCAGCGCCGCCTGTAGGAAGCCGGTGTTCATGAAGATGTCCTCATGTCCGGCCTTGTGGGCGAAGGCGGGATCGTGGTGGACGGGGTACCAGTCCTGGGAACCGCTTATCTGGAGGTACGTTCGCCGCGGCTTGATCTCAATATCGAAGCCTTCAATCTCTGCGCCGACCTCCACGTCCTCCCAGTGGAGCTGTGGCTTCCTCACGGCGTCGTCTCCTTCGCCGCCGCTACCTCCTCCGGCGTGCGGTGGAACAGCAGCGTATTGCGGATCACGCACACGGTCTCGTCTCTCTGGTTGGTGATGATCGCCTCGGCGACGATCCACACCGCCTCGGGGTCGATGGTGATCCCCTTCTGATAGATGTCTGCCACGCGGCGGCGTACCGACAGGTGGTCGCCGACTTTGATGTGGGCGAACCACTCTACCTCCTGGTTCATGTTGACGATGCGTTTGCCGGGGGCGGGAACGATGGGCAGGAGGGGCTCGAACACGGCCGGCCAGGGGCCCAGGCTGGCGAAGTAGAGCGCCAGCCAGCCGGAGGGCGGACAGAGCACGGCGCCGTGCTCCGTAGACTCGGCGTATTCCGGGTCCAGGAACAGCGGGTTGTTATCGTCCGCCATGTGGCAGTGGCGCCTGATCGGGTCGTACTCCACCGGATAGCGCCCGCGGGATTTGGCTATCTCGATGCCGATGTACTTCTGACGGACAGCCTCGATGTCGTAGCGCTCAGCCACGATCAGCCTCCGGCGGCGACTCCTTGATGCACGCGTGAGAGCGAGCCGGGCATACCTCACCTCGTTCAGCGCAGCCGAGGGGAGTATAGCACGGGCGTGGCGCCCTGAAGCCCTGAAGCGGAGGGGGTATTAGTCTTTTTGGCTGCCCATCAGCTTAACGATGGGGCGGTGGGACACTGCCAGCGCCAGCTTGCGGCCGCTGAAGGCGGCCACGTCCTCCTGCGGGACGCCGTCCTCAAGGAGCTGCTCGACGAAGGCCTGCGCCTCAGCCGGGTCCTCGAAGCGGTGTGTTTCGCTTCCGTCCTGCTTAGTCACCGAGACGAAGAAGGTGTCGCCTTCCAGCGGCTCTCTGGCCGGCGTCGTTGCCGCCGCGCTTCCCCTGGATGCGTCCTCGTCGAGGTAGTCGGGCCGGAATGTCGGGACGCGGTACCCTTTGCCCGTCTTCGCCTGATCCTCGGTCGCAGGCGGGTCCGCTGTGGCTGGCGAGTCACCTTCCTGGGCGCCGTTATCGGAGCCAGTTGCGGGCGCGACCTCGCTGTCCTCGGCGGTCCTCTTCGGGGCCATATCTTCGTCCTCCGTACGCTTCTCTGATTTCCCTAACCCGAACGGCATGTCTCTTCTCTCCCCTCACCTGATTTAGATGCGCTGGCTGCGGGACATGTTACATCTCCATGCTGTGTTGACACGCTAGAGAGCAGTCGATATCGTGAAGGTCGGCTTCTCCACCGTGGCCGGGACTAGAGGGAGCGCTTCGTCTTCCACAACCCCAGCGCTAACATCCACCGCAAGCTGTTGGACGATGGTCGTATCGTGGGGGCGGACGCCCCCGCTGGCGTCAGATGTTCCACGGCAAGCGTATAAACTGCGGTATGCTGGCGTACGAGAGCGCCGAGAGATAGGCGGATCGCGATGCGGGTAACGGTTGAGCTACAGGCCTACCTGGAGCAGTACTCCCCTGATGGCCAATCCGTATTCCAGTACACGCTCCCTGATGGCGCCACGGTGCAGACGCTGGTCCGCCTGCTTAACGTGCC
>CBDURB010000338.1:0-2156 GCA_965369585.1 uncultured bacterium | reverse complement strand
AGTGGTGGTCTATGGTCGTGAACGGACCCACGTAAGAGTCTATTATCTCGGTCTCCTCACCAATGACCAGGGGCCCCCGCAGCACGCTGTTGACCACACTCGCGCCCTTCTCCAGAATCACCGGCTCGTAGACGCGGGTGCGCTCATCCACCTGCCCCCTGTTGCTGGGCGCCAGGCTCTGGAGCACCATGCGGTTCGCCTCCAGAATGTCGTCCATCTTGCCGGTGTCGATCCAGTAGCGGTCCAGCAGCTCCGCCTGAACGTCGAGACCCTTATCGATGAAGTACTGGATCGTGTCGGTGATCTCCAGCTCGCCGCGGGCGGAAGGCTTGATCCGCTCCACCGCCTCGAAGACGTGCTGATCGAACATGTAGACGCCTATCACGGCCAGGGTAGAGGGAGGGCGGGCAGGCTTCTCCACTATGCGCGTGACGCGGCCGTCGACGAGCTCGGCGATTCCGAAGGCCTGGGGGTTCTTCACCGGGTGAAGCAGTATCTGGCAGTTGGCGCCGTTCTCCCGGAAGCTGTCCACAAAGGGCTTGACACCCCCCAGGAGGAAGTTGTCACCCAGATAGAGGACGAACGGCGTCTCACCCATGTAGTCGCGGGCGATCTTGACCGCGTGGGCGATACCCAGCGGCGCGTCCTGCTGGATATACTCCACGCTGGCGCCGAAGGCGGAGCCGTCGCCCACGGCGGCACGTATCTGATCCGCCGTGTCCCCCACGACGATGGCGATGTCTGTGATGCCGCACTCCACCAGCTGCTCGATGGTGTAAAAGAGGACCGGCTTATTAGCGATGGGCACCAGCTGCTTGGCGCTCGTGTAGGTGAAGGGCCGCAGACGGCTGCCCTTGCCACCGCTAAGGATGAGGCCCTTAAGCGTGCGTACCCGCTTGCTCTTCTTCTCCGACAACTGCTCCTTAGTCGACGGCATCTTGTCCTCCATCGGGTTGGCTTACGTCTCCCGGACCGGGGCGCTGCGTCTCCGGACCAGGCTCGCGAGGTGCCAGAAGAAGGCGCGCGCCTCCCGCGGCAGCCTGCGTATCGCTCTGGGGTGCCTTATCAAGTAAAACGGCCCAGACACGAAAAAGTATAGGGCCAGGGCGGACAGCAGGTGCAAGGGCGACTTTCGCTTGCGCAGGAAGAGGAAGGCGTTGCGCCGGAACAGGTAATGGTACTCGGCGTCCGGAGCCTGGGAGCGGGCCGTCTTGTGCCACACGCTCGCGCTAGGCACGTAGTAGCACTTATAGCCGGCCTCCGCCGCGCGGGCGCACCAGTCCGTTTCCTCCCAGTAGGCGAAATACTCCTCATCCAGGAGTCCCACCCGCTCCAGCGCCTGCCGTCGCATCAGCATTGCCGCGCCCTCCGCATAGTCACGCAGCGCCACCTGCTCGTACTGCCCGCGGTCCTCCTCGCCCCGTCCCACCTGCTGGGCGGTGCCCGCCCACGCGTTCACCCGACCGCCGGTAGAGCAGATGACGGCTGGCCGGTCGTAGAAATAGATCTTAGGGCAGAGGGCAGCAGCGCCGGGCCGCTGCTCCGCGGCCCGGACCATCTCGTTGAGAAACTTCGGATCAACAGTCACGTCGTTGTTCAACAGCAGCACATAGTCGGCGCCCCCGGCCAGCGCCTCCCGCATCGCAAGGTTGCAGCCGCCGGCGAAGCCCAGGTTCTCCCCGCTGGCGATGAGATGCACGAAGTCGCCGAACTGCTCCCGCAGGACCTGGACATCGTCCCCGGTAGAGCCGTTATCTACAACGATGGTCTCGTAGTTGGGGTACGCGATCCTCCGGAGGGACTCCAGACACTCGGCAGTGTCGGCAAGACCGTTCCAGTTGATGATGACGACGGCAACTTTGGGCCGATCCTTCATGGTTATCTAGTCCCTGAAGTGGCGGAGGTCCTGGGGATGGCGAGTGCCGCCATAGCGGGCGATGGGCTCACGGGCTGCTCCCATCCGCCTACAATAAACCACTTGCAGGGCGCGGACAAGACAGGCAACGCCTACGCACACTACTGCGTCGCCGGTAGATTGAAACGTTCACGGGGAAAGGGAGGTCACCCGTAAGGGCCCAGCAGCGTCGACCCAAGCGGGCACAGCTCCCCTCCAGACAGGTGTCTAGCTGGCTGAGGGGCTTAGCGGGGTGCTATAA
>CBDURB010000337.1:0-2161 GCA_965369585.1 uncultured bacterium | reverse complement strand
CTTTGATAGTCGAGGGCTGTTACCTACCCAGTCATCGGCGAGGAAGATCTCGACGAGTCTCTTGTTGCTCGTAACAAATCCTCCTCGGGCAACACGTACAGCTTATTCAGAGGAAGAGATGGTCCGTGCGCTCCGTTCTCAGTTTTCGCGGCCACTCCCGGGCGGGACGGTGAAGGTCTTCAGCATGCCCTTCTCTACGGGACTGGGCACCTCGGCGATCCAGGCGTAACGGCCCGGCTCCAGGCGCACGGTGAAGTACGCTGTCCCGCCTGCGGGCATCTCGTGAGTGCCACCCAGAAACTCGGCCGGGGCGGGTGTTTCAAGGCCGGTCGGCTGGGTCCAATCCATCCACGTCGCCAGCTCCTGGATGTCCGTGTCATCCTCCAGGCGGGCCAGGTGGACGTCATGGCCGACAAAGTTCTCGTGGACCTTCTGATCCTCAAAGTAGACCACGACGGCGTGTTCGCCTGGTACCAGATCTCCTTCAACCTCGATGCCGCGCTCGCCCGAGAGCGTTATTTCTAGGGTGGCACTGGGCTCTAGCGCGGCGGAGGACTCTTCCGTCACGGTGAGCTCGTGGACCATCCCGTAAGAGGAAGGGGACGGGTTATACGAGTGGAAGACCCCGTTCGTCTTGACTTAGCACTCCAACAGGTAGGTGCCCGGCTCCAGGTACACGGTCGTCTGAGAGGTCTGTCCCGCCGCAGTCACGCCGGGGCCGCTCATGAACACGATCTGGCTGAACCACTCGGGGAGCTCGCCGAACTTCTCCATAGCAGCGTCGGAGTTGCCCGCGTTCAGCAGGTCCATTCCTTCCTGAAACACCGGCGCGATCTGCTCGTGCTGATCCTTGATCCCGATGCCTTCGGGCAGGCGTTCCAACACGGCGAAGTGGGTCAGGCTGGACTCGTTCTTCAGCCGAAAGGTTGTCCACCCGGAAGGGATTTCGTCGGGTGCCTCGAAGACGAGCCCCCTCGCGATCACTTCGACCACGTTCGGCGATGGAGTACCGTCACATCCAGCACATCCAGAAGACGCAAGCGCAAGTGCGACCATCAACGTCAGCACTGCTGTGGGTTTCATAGAAGCCTCCGTTAAGGTCTCTGCACGTGATTAGATGTACGGGTGGAGAGGGAGCTTCTCATCTGTCTGCAGGTCGTCTTTATGAGAATGTCGTGTGTGCAAGAATAGGGAATAGTCCGTTACCGCTCAAGTCGCTTCACCGCGGGCGCGGCAAGTTGAAACGCTGCTGCAGCAAGGTCAAGTCTGAGGGCGTTTTCTTTTCCCTAGATGCCTGCCGCTTGGCTAGCCTGGGATGCGCTTCGGATGATGCGCTGGCGAGCAGCGACATGACCCTGCCTGCACGAGGATTGTCGACATTTGGGCTAATGGCAGCGACTAAGATCGCAGTTTGAATATGGGAAGCATAGGGTGCATTGGCAACGGCGGCGCTAACTCTCCTACTCATACTTCTCCAGCAGCGCCTGGAAGCGCGGGTGGTCGCGGAGGGGGTCGTAGTATGGATCGATGCGCAGCCAGGCGGCCGTTGTCGGGTTTGGTGTGGACAGGAGAAGTTCAAGCTGACCGATAGCGGCATCGTAGTCACCTGGCCAGGGAAGAGTGAACGGTTGTCTTTAGTGCATAACTTGGCTCCAAGCCCCCGAGCTGAGCGGCCGGGCCGTCCGCGGGCCGCCCACCGCTTGGCCCCAGGTGTACTCTGCCACACACGAACTCCAATAGTATCTCCCAGCATTACGAATATGAACATCGTAAGCCATGGACGAACAGTTGGGGCCTTCCACGCTTCCGTCAACGCTCATCGTGCCGTAGATCCTCCCTGCGTTATCGAGGTCTAAACAGCCCTTCACCAGGATGATACCGTTGAATACTACCCCGTTCCTGATGGTCAACCGGCCGGCCGTATTGCTATCACCGCCGTCTACGAGCACAATCCCCTGGCCGTAGGAACTGCCCCCGGTGAGCGTGAGGTCCCCCTTGACGTAGATGATCGGGAGGTAGTCTCTGCAATCGGGGTTATCGTTCCAGTTGCCCCAATTCCACGGGTCGCTGGTATCGCAGGCGCTGCCAAAGCCGCTAACATCTGACGGCTGGATGGGACTGCTGATCCCGCCGGTAGCATCGATAACGTGATCGGCCTTGC
>CBDURB010000336.1:0-2163 GCA_965369585.1 uncultured bacterium | reverse complement strand
TTCACTATACATGCCGCCATCGCCCCCAACGCCATCTCCACCGGCTCCTCTCGGTCGGTCGGGCCCACCATCCCCACCGCTTCCTCCACCTCTTTCCATGCACCGTACGCCGTCCTGTACTGTCTGGTGGGTCGGTCAACACGGTCACCGTTGAGCTGGTACGGACCGATGTGTACGGTGTCCCGTCCCATCTCCCCCTCCCACAGCGCCTTCGCCTTCAGCCCCAGGACGACGGGGTTCGACTTCTGAGCGCTTCGGAACTCCTCCAGCTTCGACGTGTCTACTCCGGCGATGATCTCAGGCACAGTTCCTCCTTCTGTCTGCTGATTCCTATATTGGTGTAGGGTCTCGCTATCGTCTGGCGCTCTCTCTGGACTCCCACCCCCTTTCATTTCAGCTAGTGCGCTTCTCAGGGCGCAGTTAATTACCCAGTCGTCAGAAACGTACGCGGGGCCTCCGCACTTCGATCAGAAGCAGCCTGCTACTGTCAACATACGACGAGACCCCCCTCGCGGATTTCAGCTCCCTCGCCCTGCCTCCCCAGCCTACCTCCGTCGCCCAAGCCGACCGTTGACAGCCGCCCAGTTCAGGCGCACAATCGCGGCGAGTGGGCTGCATAGCAAGGGGGTTTACCATGAAAGCGATGCGGCCCAAGCGAACGGGTAAGGGGCGGGAGGCGGCCGATATCGGCAAGATAGTCGCTAATGCGCTTGCCGAACGTAAGAGTAAGCAAGAGATTGTCCACGACCTCGTAAAGCGTGGGCTAACCGAGGAATCGGCGCGGGAGTGGGTAAGACGAGCCATTCCCTGGTGACGGCTCCGTTGACACCCGCCCGGCCCAGGCGCACAATCGCGGCGAGCGGACGGGCTGCAGACCAAACTACGGCCCTCATGTAGTGTAATGCCCGACTGACAGCGGACTGTCTGCTGCCCTAGGCTAAAAACTGACCGCGGGGCGCTCCGGCGCTTCTTTGAGGTGGCCCGCCCAATGCCCGGAGACCCTGCGGTCTTTGCGTTCTTCCAGTTGGTGCGGGCGGCCCGCCCGGCCACACGCACGTTGAGACTATTATAGTCTCCTTCTGCCCGGTGTCAAGACCTAGGCGTTGGGGCATACGGCCGGGCGGTTCGAGTCGCCCGGTGAGCCAGGCACCGTTGACACCCGACCAGCCCGGGCGCACAATCGCGGCGGGTGGGCCGCAGATGCTGCCACCAGACGCCACGCCGTCTCCCTCTACTCCCTCTTCATTGGGCCATTTGTCTATGCGAGATAGACCGAGCAGGCCATAGGCAAGGGCGGGCAAACGGGCGATGCTGTTGGCTGCGCTCCGAGTTCCTTTGCGCCCACCTTCCCACGCGTGCGGGGACTCTGGAGTACCCCATCGTAGGCGGAAGAGGCGCACACTCGCCGCCAAACTGATGTGTGTGGTAGGCGACTCAGGGGAGCTGACACGCGCCTCCTCCGCCCCTCCTGAGCATCCCCCATCCCCGTTGACACCCGCCCAGCGCGGGTGCCTACTGAACCGGTTCCAGTATGACGGCTGGTATCTCGCGCTCGGTGCGCGCCTGGTAATCGTTGTAAGGCGGATAGATCTCGGCCATCTGCTGCCAGAGAGCGCCGCGTTCGTCCGGCGAGGCGGTTCGGGCGATGGCGTCGTAGACATCGGTGGCGACGCGGATAGAGACGTTCGGGTCCGCGACGAGGTTCAGATACCAGTCTGGGTGCTCAGGCGTGCCACCGCGCGAGGCGATGACCACGAAGCCGCCTTTCGTTTTGGAGTAGATGAGCGGCACGGTGTGCGCCTGTCCGGTTCTGCGTCCGCTCGTGGCTAGAAGCAGCGTGGGGATGGGCCCGGGACCGCCGGCGATGGCGGAATCCCACATGTGGCCGTCGGTGCCACCGCTCTCCAGGTAGCGGCTGACGTGGTTCTTGACCCAGTCAGGGAGATGAGTGGGAACGGAAAATTCAGGCATCTTGTGCTTCCTTTCAGTCGGCGAACCTCTTCTGATCTCCTTATCGATACTCGATCGTCGCACATAGAGGTTCGTGCTACAAGGCAGCACGACTCGGTTCGCGGCGCTCCTCATGGCATCCCCCAGAAGCCCCCCGCGTTCCACGCCGCTGGCGCCGGGCGACCGGACCTCGGACCTGAGTCCCGCAAGACG
>CBDURB010000335.1:0-2164 GCA_965369585.1 uncultured bacterium | reverse complement strand
GCGGTCTTGAGCTGCGTGCGCAGGCAGCGGGTGCAGACGTTCAGCCGTACCGACTGACCGTCGATGACGAACGTCTTCTTCTGCACGTTCGCCTTGAAGGTGCGATTTGTCTTCGGGGCCTTGCGTTCCCAACGCCCCGCGTGCTTGTGTCGGATATTGCGGCCGAATCTGGTACCCTTACCGCAGACGTCACATCTAGCCATCTAGTTTACCTTTACCGCCCGTACGGGCGTGTTAGAATGCAGCGGAAAGAATGATAGCATCCGCGTTCGGCAGCGGCAAGGCGGGCCTGCTCCCGGAGGCCTTACTTCTGGACTCGTCACCTCGTAATCAGCCATGGCTACCCGCGTAACCATCGAAGCGCTCTCCGGCGGCCAGCTCCGCGATATGTTCGCCGCCGCCGCCGCCTGGCTGGAGAAGCACACCGAGGCCGTCAACGCGATCAACGTCTTCCCCGTTCCCGACGGCGACACCGGCACCAACATGTACCTCACCATGCGCTCCGTTATGGAGGAGGCGCAGCGCTGCCCGGAGGAGGGCGCGGGGGCGATCATGGCGGCGATGTCGCAGGGCGCGCTCATGGGCGCCCGCGGCAACTCCGGCGTCATCCTATCGCAGATCATCCGCGGTATGACGCGGGCGGTGGGCGAGGCCGAGAGCGTCGATGCCGCTACCTGGGTGAAGGGGTTGGAGGAGGGCGCGGCCGGGGCCTACAAGGCGGTCACCAAGCCGGCGGAGGGCACGATCCTCACCGTGATGCGAGAGGCGTCCGAGGCGGCGCGACAGACGTTCGACTCGGAAGGGCCCGACATCCTCGGTGTGATGGAGGTGACGCTGGAGGCGGCCTCGCAGAGTCTGGAACGCACGCCGACGCTGCTGCCGGTGCTGGCGGAGGCCGGCGTTGTGGACGCCGGCGGCAAGGGGCTATTGGTGTTGCTGGACGGCATGACACGGCACCTCAAGGGCGAGCCGATGGATGTGGCGGCCGGCGTCCCGGAGGAGCAGGTCGGCCAGGAATGGCTGGCGGTGACCTCCCAGCTACATGGACAGGAGGAGTCGCTGTACGGGTACTGCACGGAGTTCCTCATCGGCGGCAAGGAGATGGAGCCGGACTCGGTGCGGAACCGCATGCTGGAGTTGGGCGACTCGGTGCTGGTGGTGGGCGACGACCGGCTGGTGCGTGTGCACGTGCACACGGACGATCCCGGCGCGGCGCTGAGCCATGGCACGGGCGTAGGCTCGTTGCTCCAGGTGAAGGTGGACAACATCCGCGAGCAGGCTGACCGCTTCCTGGAGATGCACGAAGGTCGAGCCGAGGTTGAGGCCCAGCCGGAGGCGATCTCGACGGTCGCGGTGGCCGCCGGCGAGGGGATGGCGTCGGTCTTCCGCAGCGTGGGCTGCACGAAGGTTGTTACGGGCGGCCCGACGATGAACCCCAGCACCCGCGATATCATGGACGCCGTGGAGGCCTGCTCTTCGGATGAGGTGATCCTGCTGCCGAACGATAAGAACATCATCATGGCGGCCAAGCAGGCGGAGGAGCTGACACAGAAGCGGCTGCGGGTGGTGGAGACGCGCTCCATTCCTCAGGGCATCGCCGCCCTTCTCGCCCTGAACCAGGACGCGGAGCTGGAGGCGAACGTGACGGCGATGGAGGAGGCGGGGCAGGGGGTGCTCACGCTGGAGGTCTGCCGGGCGGTGCGCTCCACCAGCATTGGCGGGGTCAAGGTGCGCGAGGGGCAGATCATCGCCATCGTGGACGACGAGCTGAAGCTGGCGGCGGAGACAGCGGAGGAGGGGGTGCTGCGTGCGCTGGAGGGCGTTGAGGCGGAGGGAGTCAGCCTGGTAACGCTGTATTATGGGGCGGACACCAAGCAGGCGGAGGCGGAATCGCTGGGGGAGCGGGTGAAGCAGGCGTTTCCCCAATACGATGTGGAAGTCGTGTGTGGCGGACAGCCGCACTACAACTATATCGCCTCCGTAGAGTAGCCCCTGTTCCAACTGGGCCGCTGTGGCTGATATACTGCCGTGGTGGCTGATATACTGCCCGTAAGGAGAGCTACTTGGCCGTTCGCATAGTCACCGATAGCACCGCTGACATGCCCCTAGAGACCGCTCACGCACTCGGCATCTCCGTCGTCCCCCTGAGCGTCGTCTTCGGTGA
>CBDURB010000334.1:0-2168 GCA_965369585.1 uncultured bacterium | reverse complement strand
CAACGATGCCGCGGAGACGGCGGCGATCAAGAAGGCGTTGGGTGAGCACGCCTACCGGGTCGCCATTACCTCGCCCAAGTCCATGGTCGGGCATCAGCTTGGCGCCGCCGGTGCGGTGTCGGCGATAACGGCCGTGCTCGCCATACATGAGGGCATCGTGCCGCCGACCCTCAATCTGGAGACGCCTGACCCCGAGTGTGACCTTGATTACGTGCCCCAGACCGCGCGGCGGATGCCGGTGGGCGTAGCCCTGGCCAACGGGTTCGGCTTCGGCGGTCAGAACGGCGTGATCGCGTTCAGAGGTATCGACGGCAGTGCAGGAAGCGCCGGATAGCCCCCGCCGCTGGTGCTTCGGCTGCGGCGACGCCAACCCCGAGGGTCTGGGCATCCAGTTCCAGATCGAAGGTAAGCGTGTCAGGGGCGAGTTCAAGGCGCGGCAGGCCCATCAGGGCTTCCCCGGCATGGCCCACGGAGGTATCGCCGCCGCCGCTATCGATGAGGCGATGGGCTGGGCGATGTACGCCGCCGGCGCCTGGGCGATGACCGCCCGCCTGGAGGTGAAGTATCGCCGGCCCCTTCCCCTCGGTGAGCCGTTGGAGGTGAGCGCGGAGGTGGTACGCGACCGCGGCCGCTGGCTGGAGGCCGAAGGCCGCCTTAGGGTCGCCGGTGGGCCCCTCGTCGCCGAGGCTAAGGCGCTGTTCATGCGCCTGCCGGCCGATAAGGCTCGCCAGATGGAGGAGTTCTATCTGTCCGGTCGGGTCCCAGCGAACGATGGCTGACGCCGGAGCGGACGGCAAACGGAAACGTCCCTGGGTCTACACGCTCAACCGCGGGCTGGCCCAGCTTGTCCCCCTCTCCTTCGGCTACTGGCTCTCCGTCCCCATCTCCGATATCTTCTACGCTCTCTGGGGCAGTAAGCGGGCGACGGCCCGGCGCAACCACGCCCGCATACTCGGCCGCCCCGTGGACGACCCGCTCGTGCAGCACATGGCGCACCGCACGTTCCGCCACTTCGGCCGCTACATCGTGGAGCTCCTGAGCGTGCAGGGCTGGAGCCTGGACTCCATGCGTGAGCGCATCGAGATCGAGGGCGATGAGCACTTCGACGAGGCCATCGCCTACGGCAGGGGGATCATCTTCACCGGCGCCCATATGGGCAGCATCGAGGTGGCCAGCACGCTGGTCCTCCTCAAGGGGTTCAAGATCACCTCAGTGGCGGAGCGGCTGCCGAAGATGCTCATGGACTGGCTGATCGCTTGCCGCGCCGAGATGGGGGTGGAGCTGCTGCCCGCCGTGGGCTCGGGGATGGCGCTGGTGCGCCGTCTGCGCCGGGGCGAGATGGTGGCCCTGGTCGTGGACCTGGGCATCAGCAACGGCGACGGCCTGAAGGTCCGCTTCTTCGGTCACGAGACGATGTTCCCAATGGGCCCCGCCCGTCTGGCGCGGCTCAGCGGCGCCCCCATCGTCTTCGGATGGGCGGCTCGCAAGCCCGGGGGGCGCTACGTCGTCCACGTGAGCGCGCCCATCCTCTCCAATCGCGATCTCGATCCCGAGGAGGACGCTCAGCAGATCACACATCGCATCGTGGGCGAGTTCGAGCAGGCGGTGCGGCGCTACCCTGAGCAGTGGTACGTCTTCCGGGAGATGTGGCCGGAGTAGGCAGACCTCACGCTTACCCGCTGACACATCACACCGTTTCCCTTTCGTCCCCCGCGAGTCGTAGACTGGACTCAACTCCGTCCGCACGGTGGACTTATTGCGTCCCCCGCTGGCTGGCCGGGTTGAGTACGCATGCTGGCTTACCTGGAAGCGCGGGTCGTTCGCCCGCTGATCGAGAACCAGATTCTGCTGGTCCTCTGCATCACCACCATGGTGGTGATGATGGGGTTCGGCATCATCAGCCCCGTGCTGCCCCTGTACGCCCAGTCCTTCGGCGTGGGCACAGCCATGATCGGTCTGACCATCACCGTGTTCGGGGCAGCCAGGCTGCTGATGAACCTTCCGGCCGGGTTCCTCTCAGAGCGCTACGGCCGGCGGCTCCTGCTCGTTGGCGGCCCGGCGGTGACGGCGCTGGGGTCGCTGGCGGGCGGCCTGGCGCCGACCTTCGGCTGGCTCATCGCCTCCCGTTTCGTCGCCGGGGCCGGCTCAGCCATATACATGACGGGAGC
>CBDURB010000333.1:0-2172 GCA_965369585.1 uncultured bacterium | reverse complement strand
TCACCTCCATGATAGATTGCCCGGCGGAGCCGCCGCAACCGAAGCCTGTCCTGTCTGCTTTGCGGACTCCGATGCTCGGAGTCCGATGCTTCGCTCGGATCGCTCGGAGAGCCTGCCTACCGGCAGGCAGGCCTGTCGAAGGGCTCGTTGACGTCGTGAGGGGCCTGCGCTAAATTGAGGAGCATCCTTGGCACGACCGTCGCTATTGATGAGGGAGAGCGATGAACTACGAGCCCATCGTTAAGCCGCCGCCGGAGCGGATGCCGGTTACCCCTAACCTTATCGGCTACGAGGCTGTCGGCGACGCGTTTCGCTGGGACGATATCAGCGCAGAGCTGGACGGCCTACCCGGCGGCGGGTTGAACATCGCCTACGAGTGCATAGACCGCCACCTGACGACGGATCGGAAGGATAAGGTGGCGATGCTCTGGGAGGCCAAAGACGGCCGCGCCGAGACCTATACCTTCGCCCAGATGGCCGCCGGTTCCAACAAAGCCGCAAACGCCCTGCGCTCTCTCGGCGTGGAGAAGGGAGACCGCGTATTCGTGTTCTTGGAGCGCGTGCCGGAACTCTACTTCACCGTCTTCGGCACGCTGAAGCTGGGCGCCGTCATCGGCCCCCTCTTCTCCGCCTTTGGCCCCGACGCCGTCCGCGACCGGCTGGCGGACAGCGAAGCGAAGGTGCTCCTCACCAGCCCTGACCTCTGGGCCCGCGTCAAGGATATCCGCGCCGACCTTCCCCAGCTCCAGCACGTCGTCATCCTCGACCGCCAGGGCGGCGGTGACGTCCCCGAAGGCACCGTCGCCTGGCCCGACGTATTCGATGCGCAGTCGGAGGAGTTCGAGATCGAGGCCACCGATCCGGAGGACTTCGCGATCATGCACTACACCTCCGGCACTACGGGCAAGCCCAAGGGCGCCGCCCACGTCCACATGGCGGTCATGGGCCACTACGCCACCGCCAAGTACGTCCTGGACCTGCACGATGACGATATCTACTGGTGCACCGCCGACCCCGGCTGGGTCACAGGCACCTCCTACGGGATGTTCGGGCCCTGGAGCAACGGCGCCACCAGCCTGGTGTACGAGGGCGGCTTCGGCGTCGGCCGCTGGTACTCCCTCGTCGAGAAGTACCGAGTCAGCGTCTGGTACACCGCCCCTACCGCTATCCGTATGCTCATGAAGGCCGGCGAGGAGCTGCCCAGGAAACATGACCTGAGCAGCCTTCGCTACGTCTGCTCCGTCGGCGAGCCGCTCAATCCGGAGGGCGTCCTCTGGGGACAGAAGGCGTTCGACCTGCCCATCCACGATAACTGGTGGCAGACGGAGACCGGCTCCATCCTGATCGCTAACTACCCCGCCATGGACATCCGCCCCGGCAGCATGGGCCGGTCCTTCCCCGGCATCGAGCCCGCCATCATCGACGATGACGGCAACGAGCTGCCGCCGGGCGAGGAGGGCGACCTGGCCGTTCGCCCCGGCTGGCCCTCCATGTTCCGTACCTACTGGAACAACCGGGAGCTGTACGAGTCGCGGTTCCGCAACGGCTGGTACATCACCGGCGACCGCGCCCGCCGCGACGCCGACGGCTACTTCTGGTTCGTCGGCCGCGCCGACGACGTCATCAACACCGCCGGCCACCTCGTCGGCCCCTTCGAGGTGGAGAGCGCTCTCCTCGAGCACCCGGCCGTGGCTGAGGCGGGCGTCATCGGCAAGCCGGACCCGATAGCGATGGAGGTGGTCAAGGCGTTCGTCGCCCTTAAGGGCGGCTGCGAGCCAGACGACAAGCTGCGGCGGGAGCTGATCCGCTTCGGGCGCGAGAAGCTGGGCTCCATCGTGGCGCCGCGTGAGATCGAGTTTGTGCCCTCGCTGCCCAAGACACGCAGCGGCAAGATCATGCGCCGCCTCCTCAAGGCGCGGGAGCTCGGCCTGCCCGAGGGTGACACGAGTACGCTAGAGGAGGAGGACTAAGGGCGAATCCAGGCGACGCCCTTTCGCGTACAATGGGGTACAGGAGGAGACATGGCGTTCAAGGATGAAGGGTACGACGACGAGCGTTTCTGGGAGCAGGTTCGCTCGGAGAATGCAACCTTCCTTGGCTTCTGGACCCACCGCTGAGGATCCTGCCAAGTAATGGCGCCCGTGTTTGCGCGCCTAGGCAAGCATTACCGTA
>CBDURB010000332.1:0-2175 GCA_965369585.1 uncultured bacterium | reverse complement strand
CACTGCCCGGTTGAATGCCGATCTCTTCATCGGTCAGGTAGCAGGCCGGGTCGGGAGCGAGGAAGTCGTCGAAGCAACTCTCCGCCCGGACCCGCAGGTTGCCGTTGCAGATGTCCAGGTACCGACAAGAGCGACAGCGCCCTTTCAGGTGCGACTTCCTGTCCTTCAGAAGGGCGAGCCTCGGCTCGCTGGTGTCCGTCCAGATCGTGCCGAACGGGCGCTCTCGCACGTTGCCGAAGGAGTAGTGCCAGGAGAACTGGTCGGCGTGGACGTTGCCCTCCGGATCGACAGAGGCCACGGCGATGCCTGACTGGTTGCCGCCGTTCCACGTCAGCATCTGGTGCACCTCTTCCGCCCGCTGCGGCTGCTCCTGCCTGACCCTAAGGTACAGATAGACGTTGTCGGCGTGGTTGTCCACCGTGAGAACCTCCTTGTCCAAGCCCCTGCGGTGGAAGTCTTGGGCCCGCTCGAAGATATGGTCGACCGCACGGCGGGTCTCCGTGGGGTTCAGGTCGTAGGCGCGGATTCGGCCGCCGCGGCCAGCGTAGGCCAGGTGGTAGACACAGCAGCGGGGGATGTCCTCCTTCTCCAGGAGATCGAAGATGGCAGCCAGCTGGTCGACGTTTCGTTTGTGGACGGTGAAGCGGAGGCCCACCCGGGAACCGGAGTCGCGGCAGCGGCGCAGGCCGGCCAGGGCAGCCTCATACGCCCCCTTCTTGCCCCGGACCTTATCGTGGACCGGGCCAATGCCGTCCAGGCTGACGCCGACGTAGGAGAAGCCGCACCGCTGGATCTTGCGGGCCGTCTCGGTGGTGATGAGGGTGCCGTTGGTGGAAAGGACGCAGCGCAGACCCCGGTCCCTCGCGTAGGCGGCCAGCTCGAACAGGTCGGGCCGGGTCAATGGTTCGCCGCCGGAGAAGAGGGCGGTGGGCACGCCGAACTCCGCCAGGTTGTCCAGGAGGGCTCTTCCTTCCTTGGTGGTCAGCTCTCCCGGGTAGGCCCGGTCATGTGAGTCGGAGTAGCAGTGCATGCAGAAGAGGTTGCAGCGACGGGTGAGGTTCCAGACCACCACCGGCTTCTTGTCCGCCGAGAAGTGGAGGAGGTGAGGGGGCATGCGCCCTGTCAGGCGACCGTAGCGCAGGGCGTCGCCTGGGCTCGCTGTCCCTGTCAGTAGCCTTGTAACCGACAGCATCGCCGTCTTCCGACCTGCTAGACCACCTGAACCATCAACATTTTGCACTTTCAGACTAGGAGATTGTGAGAATTCTTACAATGACACCAACGCCCCATATGGGACGCAAGATGGTACCACTGTTCTAGGCTCTCTGATTAGGCTTCCGTCTCAACCCTTGCGGCCCGCCCTCAGGCGTCGGCAGTGATGATGCCCTCGCGCATGGCGTATTTCAGAAGCTCCAGCCGGTTGTGCACTCCCAACTTTTCCATGAGGTGGGCGCGATGGTTGTGCACCGTGTGTTCACTGATGCCGAGGATCTCGGCGATCTCCCGATTGGAATGACCGGCGGCCACTAGGTGCAGGATCTCTCGCTCACGATCAGTTAGAAGGTCATACGGCGTCCTGCGGTCTCCTCGTTTCGCCCGCTCCAGATAATCGTTCACCAGGAGCTTGGTTACGCTGGCATTGAGGTAGCAGTGCCCCTGATAGACAGATCTTATGGCGCTCAGCAGCTCCCATTCTGGGGCCGCCTTGGTCACGTATCCGTCGCCGCCTGCCTGAAGGGCCTGGAAGAAGAACGGCTCGTTGTCGTGCATGGTCAGTATGAGAACGTGAGCATCGGGGTCATCGCGCTTGATGCGGCGGGTGGCCTCCAGGCCTCCCAGGCCAGGCATCGTGATGTCCATCACGACCACGTCTGGCTTCAGCTCCTGAGCCTTCTGTATGGCCTCCATCCCATCCTCGGCCTCACCCACCACGCTCATATCGGCCTCGGCGTCGATGATGAGCCTCAGGCCCGTGCGCACCACTGCGTGATCGTCCGCTAGCAGAACGCGGATCGTGCCAGCTTCCATGACCGTCACCTCCTCGTTAGCGCGGTTTGGATAGTTCTCTCTCTGGGGGGTTCGCCTCACCGGCGGCCGATGGCACGCTGATCACCAGCCTCGTCCCTTTCCCCGGGCGGGACCAGATCTGCAGCACGGCCCCTATCAGGTGGCCCC
>CBDURB010000331.1:0-2181 GCA_965369585.1 uncultured bacterium | reverse complement strand
GCGACGCCGGCGAGGAGCACGAACTGGCCCTCCGCCTGGGCGCCGGCGAAGCCCATGATCAGAGCTGTGTTGGAAACGAGGCCGTCGCTGACGCCGAATATACTGGCGCGGAGGGTGCCGCCACCGCCCGTACGGTGCCAGGTCTCGCGCGCGGCGATCGCCTCGACAGGCTGAATCTCCGGTCGCTGGAGCCGGCCCAGGGTGCGGCTGTGCTCGCGCTCGTCGGGCGCTATCGCCTGGGCCGCCTCGTCCTGGCCCATGTACATGCTGTAGGCGCCGGCTTCCATGCCGCGGACGATGGGCAGCATGGACCTGACGCCGAAGCGCCTGGCCAGGAAGCCGATCGCGCGCACGCGCAGGCTGGGGCCGCGCTCTCTGGGCTCGACGCCGGCCTCGCGGAGCTTGTCACGCCATATGTTGGCGTGCCGCTCCTCGACCGCGGCGAGCTGCTCGAAGATCGACCTTCGCTCGTCGTCGGGCTCGGCCTCGGCGAGGAGCTGGTAGATGGCGATGCCGTCGATCTCGTCGTCCAGGTTGGCCTGGAAGCGGCGGATGCTCTCTGGGTCCGCCGCTTTCTTCTCCTTCTGGTCAGGGCCCATATGCGCTCACCGTCCCGGTCACTACACGTGGCTCAGGGCGCCGCCCTCGATCCAGACGACCTGGCCGGTGAGGTACTCGGCGGCGTCGGAGGCGAGGTAGGCGGCTATGCCGGCGATCTCCTCGGGCTTTGCGAGCCGCTTGCCCGGGAGGTAGCGCTCAAGCTTTCGGCGGGCTTCCTCGTCGGCGAGGAGGGCCATGCCCTCGGTCCAGCCGGCGCCGATGGCGTTAACGGTGACGCCGGTCTTCGCCCACTCCAGGGCGAGGGCGCGGGTGAGGTTCATCACGCCGGCCTGGGCGGCGCAGTAGGCGGCGCCGTTGGCCATACCCCGCTCCGCCAGCAGGGAGACGACGTTGATCATGCGCCCGGAGCCCTGCGAGAGCATGGGCTCGGCGGCGGCGCGGCAGGCGAGGTAGACGCCGGTGAGATTCACGTCGACGACTCGTCGCCACTCCTCGGGTGTGATCTCCGTCAGGGGCTTGGCGAAGGGGAGGTCGTGGGCGTTGACGAGGACGTCCAGGCGCCCCAGTTCCGCGACGGCGCGCTGGATCAGGTTATCGACGTCGGACTCGCTGGCGGCGTCGATGGTGGCGGCGAACCCCTTGCGTTTCAGGGCCCAGATCTCGTTGGCGCAGGAGTTGGCGGCCACTTCTTCCTGTTGGGAGCGGGTGGTGGTGGAGACGGCGACGTCAGCGCCGGCCTCCGCCATGGCTACGGCCAGCGCTCGCCCCACAGGGCCGGCGGCGCCGATGACCAGGGCCGTCTTGCCGCTCAGCGAGAACTGCTGCTGGACCATTACGCCTCTCCCTCCAGCGGCAGCACCGGCGCGAAGCCGGTAGGGGCGTGGCCTCCGGACAGGCCGCCGCCCTCAAGCGCCAGGATGTCGCCGTTCATGTAGCTGGACAGGTCGGAAGCGAGGAAGACGCAGAGGGGGCCCAGCTCCTCGTCCCGGCCCAGGCGGCCCATCGGCACGAACTTGCCGCCGCGCCACCATTCGACCATGGCCGGGTTGTCGTGGGGGAAGAGTCCTGGGGCGATGAGGTTGGCCTGGATGTTGCGGTCGGCGTAGGTCATGGCCAGGGAGCGGGTGAAGTTGATCAGGCCCGCTTTGGCGGTGGTGTACATGAAGTTGTCGCGGCCGCCGCGCAGGCCGAAGCCTGAGGTGACGTTGATGATCTTGCCGCCGCCCTGCCGCAGCATGTGGGGGATGACGGCGCGGCAGCAGTAGAAGGTGCCGGACAGGTTGGTATCGATGCCGAGACGCCACTCCTCGTCCGTGACCTCCTCCAGGGGCTTGCCCATGCCGGCCGTCGCTCCGCCGGCGTTGTTCAGCAGGATATCGATGCGGCCGAACTCGGCGACGGTGGCGTCCACCATCGACTGCACGGAAGCCGGGTCGGTGATGTCGGTGGGCACGACGAGGGAGCGGCGACGTTTAGCCCGCACCAGCTCCGCCGTCTCCTCAACCTGGGGACGGGTGCGGGCTGCCGCCACGATGTCGCAGCCGGCATCGGCGAGGGCGAGGGCCATCGCGCGGCCGAGGCCGCGCCCGGCGCCCGTCACGACGGCGATCTTGCCGTCCA
>CBDURB010000330.1:0-2194 GCA_965369585.1 uncultured bacterium | reverse complement strand
ACGCCGTCAGCCACGGTGACGCCAACACTGACACCGACGCCGACAGCCACAGCCACGCCCACGGCGACGCCAACTGCCACGCCCTCTCCTACACCCACTGCTGCCCTCAGCGTGGTTGCCTCTCCAGTGCCCAGTGCTGTTGGTTTACCGGCCGGAGGGGCCGGCTATTCCGGCGGGTTCGGGACCAACGGCTCGCTTATCCTCATCGCCGTCGCTGGGCTGCTCTTGTCCGGCGCTGCCAGCGTCCTCATTTGGCGTCGCCGGGGGACCGGGCGCCGGTAGCAGGCGCGCCCTTTCGGGCGGGGACGTCCGGATCAGGGACGAAAAACGGCCGGCGATAAAGTCTCGCCAGCCGTTGGAGCCGGTTACGCTGGAGGTGCGGGTCTAGGCCTTGACCTCGTCCTCGATGTTCGCCTTGATCATCTCCATCACTTCAGGCGTAACATCGATTATGCCGTGCTCCTTAGCGTGCTCGGCGGCGTTACGCAGGAGCTCCTCTTCCGTCTCGCCGCGGACAACGTGGGCGCAGCCGCTGGCCGGATTCACTTTGTTGCAGTCGATGATCTTACTCATGGAGTGACCTCCTGGGATTGTTGAGATTGTCTGTGCGCTAAGTAACGTATCTCCCGCAATGGGTTGCCGTCAAGCCAGGAAGACGCGAGGCGGTGGCTGCCTGAGGCTCGGACCAGGCGCAGGTAGAGGCGGGCGGCATCGCAGTTGTCGGTGCTCACCGTCAGGTTCTTGGGGCACGGCCCATCATTAGAGTGCTGTCCCGTGTCGGACAAAGGCGAAACAAGCGGGGGTATAATGAGGGTGAAGCGATGCCGAAACTAGCTGGGAAAGCGGTACCCCTGGCCGAGCGTATCGACGGCCTCACCAGCGAAGGTGATCTGTACGAGCGGCTGGAGGATAACAAGCTCCGTTGCTACGCCTGCGGCCACCGTTGCCTGATCCTGGAGGGACAGCGGGGGATCTGCCAGGTGCGGTTCAACCGCGGCGGCGTGTTGATGGTGCCGCACAACTATGTAGGCGCGCTCCAGTGCGATCCCACGGAGAAGAAGCCGTTCTTCCACGTTCTCCCGGGCTCGAACGCCCTCACCTTCGGCATGCTGGGGTGCGATTATCACTGCTCCTACTGCCAGAACTGGCTCACCTCGCAGGCGCTGCGTGACCCCGGGGCCGGCCTGGAGCCGGAGGAGTTGAGCGCCGAGAGGCTGGTGGCGATGGCGCAGCAGCTCGGCGCTGCCGTCATCGCCAGCTCCTACAACGAGCCGCTGATCACCAGCGAGTGGGCGCTGGAGGTGTTCAAGCTGGCGAAGCCACGCGGGCTCATCACTGCCTATGTTTCCAACGGCAACGGCACCCGCGAGGCCCTGGAATACCTGCGTCCCTGGCTGGACTGCTACAAGATAGACCTGAAGTCCATGTCGGATAAGAGCTACCGCAGCCTGGGCGGCAAGCTGGAGAACGTCCTGGAGACGGTGCGTATGGCGCATGAGATGGGGTTCTGGATGGAGATCGTGACCCTGCTGATACCCGGCTTCAACGATTCGGACGAAGAGGTACGGGAGGCGGCACGGTTCCTGGCCGGGGTCTCCCCGGACGTACCCTGGCACCTGACGGCGTTTCACCCGGACTACAAGATGACTGGCCCGGAGAACACTGGGCCGCGAACGCTGCTTCGGGCGGCAGAGATCGGCCGCGAGGAGGGGTTGCGCTTCGTCTACTGCGGCAACCTGCCCGGCCGGGTCGGCGATAGCGAAAATACCCTTTGTCCCAGCTGCCGAAAGCCGCTGGTCAGGCGGTACGGCTACAATATCTTGGAGTACACGCTGACGACCGAAGGGGCTTGCCAGGACTGCGCGACGCCTGTCCCCGGTATCTGGTCGGTTTCCAGATCTGAGCCAATCTCGTCCAGCGCATCCGACACCGCTATCTGAAGCGGTAGCCGCCTTCTGGGCGGTGTCTTATACTGGAATCAGTGCTCGGGCTCCGGGCGCGGCCCCTACCGTCTTGAGAGGAGGTGCGAACGATGGCGGATGTCGTGACAAACGACATGAACATCGTCATAGGAGGGGATGCGGGACAGGGGGTGGAATCCAGCGGCGCGGGTTTCTGTGTATCGTTCGCGCGTGCGGGGCTGCAGGTGTTCGGTATGCAGGACTACCGCTCGCGCATTCGGGGCGGGCACAAC
>CBDURB010000329.1:0-2195 GCA_965369585.1 uncultured bacterium | reverse complement strand
TGCAGCGGGCAAGCAGTTCCTGTTCGCCGACCTGGGCGAGACGGCCCTGCGCGGCGTCGAGGACCCCGTACGGCTGTACGAGGTGAGTTGGCGGGAGAGCTAGCTCTGCATTGAGAGAATGATCGTCTCCCCAGTCCCCACTAAACGCCTGAAACTCGAGTCGATGTCGCCGGAGTTCATCGCAGCGCTACTCTCGGGGCAACGCGCCGAGGCTGGGGTGATCGCCGGTCTGGCGTTACCCGCAGACTGGCCGGGTGACGACGAACGCTTCCTGCGCCTTCGCCTACGCCAGATTCAGGCAGAGCCCTCCATCCAACCCTGGCTGATGCGGGCTATGGTGTTGCGCGGCCCCGAAAGGACTTTCGTAGGCCATATCGGATTTCACGGCAGACCGAACGACAATGGTGCGGCAGAGCTGGGGTACACTGTCTTTCCGGAGTTCCGCCGGCGCGGCTACGCTACAGAAGCGACACAAGGACTGATGGACTGGGCCTTGCGCCAACACAGAGTGGGACGGTTCCTCGTCTCCATCTCGCCGGATAACGATCCATCGCTTGCTATGGCCGTGAAACTCGGCTTCCGGCAGATTGGTGAACAGATGGACGAGGAAGATGGCTTGGAGCTCGTTCATGAACTCGTGTTGGATTAGGCGCTGCGATGCCCGCCGCCGGTTCGCCGGCCGAGTTGCCGGCCTAACACTGTTTCGATGACCCTGTGCGGCTGTTCGAGGTGCGGTGGCCAAGCTGAGCAGACCGGCTCCAGTGACCGGAGACGCTAGCCGCATCGGGCGACGTATCGTCGTCTATGGCCCGTCGGGTTCCGGGAAGAGCACTGTCGCCCGGCAGATTGGCGCAGCCCTGACCCTGCCCGTTGTCGAGCTGGACGCCCTCTTCCACCGTCCCAACTGGCAACCTACGCCCGAGGACGAGTTTCGGGCGAAGATCCTCGAAGCACTGGGCCGCCACGATGGCGGCTGGGTCTGCGACGGCAACTACGGCATCGCGCGTGACCTCATCCTGCCTCTGGCCGAGACTGTGGTCTGGCTCAGGCTCCCCTTTCGGGTGGTGTACTGGCGGCTTCTTAAGCGGACCATCACCAGATTTTGGACCAAGGAGCTGCTCTGGGATACAAACCGAGAATCGTTCCGGCAGACCTTCCTGAGCAGAGATTCTATACTGCTATGGGGAATCAGCCACTGGAGGGCACACTTCAGAAACGCCAGACAGGCACTGAAAGAGATTCCGCATCACGCTACGGTGGTCGAACTGTACTCGATGCGTGAGGTGGAACAGCTGCTCGCGTCGCTGGCAACACATTCCGAGGGGCGATGAACCTCTCGCGAGGTTGCGATGACCCCGTCCGGCTGTACAAGCTGTACAATGTGAAGGCCTAGAGTCCGCCACTGCAAGGAGGCATCATGAAGAAGCTCCTGTTTCTAACGGCCACCGCGTTTGGCACCGCCGTCCTGGTTCGCCGCCTCGTTCCCGCTGAGCGACGTGCTCAGTTGCGGGAGGATCTCGTACAGATGCCCGCAACTATGATGGAGAAGTGCATGGAGGCCATGCCGGAGGACTCGCCTCCCAAGGCCATGACTTCAGGCATTCGCCGGATGCAGGAACAGAACGACGAGCTAGTCACCCTGGTCCGAGAACAGAACAAGCTAATGCGCAAGCAGAACGACCTCCTGCAGGCGGTGGTTTCCGCTGCTGAATCCCAGGGCTGACATGAGGCCGTTACAGGTGCGTTGGCGGCAGGAGGGCTAGCGTCCCAAGCCACCCGCACCCCAAGCGCTCACCCTGGACGCCCTCCACCTTCCGATATACCATCGGCGCATAGATGCGCGTCGCTATCATCTCGGACGTCCACGCCAACCTCGCCGCCCTGGAGGCGGTGCTGCGCCACGCCGAGGCCCAGGGCGCTACCGATGGCCTCTGGTGCCTGGGCGATACCGTCGGCTACGGCTCCCAGCCTTCGGAGTGCATCTCCCGCCTCAGGGACGCCGGCGCGAAGCTCGTGGCCGGCAACCACGACCGCGCGGCCACCGGGAAGATAGGGACGGAGGAGTTCAACCCGGACGCCGCCAAGGCCGCCCTCTGGACACGCGACCAGATCGCCGAGGACGCCGCCGCCTACCTGGACGCCCTGCCGGAGGTCACTCATGCGACCCCGGGCCGGGAAGCGCCGCCCGCGGAGGC
>CBDURB010000328.1:0-2197 GCA_965369585.1 uncultured bacterium | reverse complement strand
CATATAGCACCTAGAAATGAGTTGTGCTATACTACCGCGAGCCGGTAGCGCTAAAATTCACAAAGTTTAGGGCGTATGCTTTCCGACTGGGGACACGTAGGTTTTCTCCTCCTCCTGGCGCTCATCTTCCCCCTGGGCGGGATCGCTTTCTCCTGGATGCTGGGCCTGCTCAAGATACGCCCCCAGGCGCCCGATCCGATCAAGGAGGACATCTTCGAGTGCGGTGTGGAGACGGAGGGCACGGCCTGGGTCCAGTTCAACTTCCGCTATTACTACTACGCCCTGCTGTTCGTGATCTTCGACGTGGAGGCCGTTTTCCTCTACCCCTGGGCCGTCTCGCTCGACGAGGCCGCGGTCACCGGCTTCATCGCGGTGGCCACGTTCATAGTCATCCTGACCATCGGCCTGGCCTACGCATGGCGCAAGAAGGCCCTGGAGTGGCTGTGACGTGAGACCGCACCCGAAAGCCTGCCCGCCGGCCGTGCCTACCGGCAGGCAGGTAGGCAGGGAATGCGGCGTGATGGTTGGCAGCCTGGCGCCGCCCCAATCGGACCGGGGCGGGGGCGCCACCGCATGACGACGGTACTGTCCGGCTTTGATCTCGCGCACCTCCTACAGCCAAAGCTCCCCGGCGCGGTTGTAGACGCCACGCCCGATTGGGCGGAGGTGAAGCCGGACCGCCTGCTGGAGGTCTGTACCTTCCTGCGAGACGACCCGGAGCTGGACTTCCGCTTCCTCAGCTCCCTCACAGGCGTGGACCGGCTGGACCACTTCGAGGTGGTCTATCATCTGTTATCGATCAGCCTCAATCAGGCGGCCACCCTGAAGACCCGTTGCGACGACCACGACAACCCGGAGGCGCCGTCCGTGGTGCCGGTCTGGCGCGGCGCTCACCTCCAGGAGCGGGAGGCGTTCGACCTGTTGGGGATCCGCTTCCAGGGCCACCCCGACCTGCGGCGCATCTTCCTGTGGGAAGGGTTCGCAGGCCATCCCCTGCGAAAGGACTGGCTCAACTTCCCCGGCGGCCAGATGGCCGGTCTGGAGCGCTACCCCGGCGAGCCGGGCGGCAAGCTGGAGGGGAGGGGCTAGCGGTGGCGATGAAGACGGAGCCGTTCGTGGTCAACATAGGACCACAGCACCCCAGCACCCACGGTGTGTTCCGCATGCGCCTGACGCTGGACGGCGAGCGCATCATCGACGCGGACATGGTGATCGGCTACCTGCACCGAAGCATGGAGAAGCTGGCCGAGGAGCGCAGCTACACCCAAAACATTCCTTTCACGGACCGAACCGACTACGTGGCGGCGATGACCGGGAATCTGGCCTACGTGCTGGCGGTGGAGAAGCTGTGCGGGATAGAGCCGCCGGAGCGGGCGCAGTGGCTGCGGGTGATCATGTCGGAGCTGCAGCGGTTCGCCAGCCACTCCATGGCGGTGGGCGTGTTCGCCAACGACTGCGGCACCTGGCAGACGCCGGTCATGCACATGTTCCGCGAGCGGGAGAAGATCCTGGACCTGTTCGAGATGGCCTGCGGCGCCCGGCTGACGACAAACTACATGCGTATCGGCGGCGTGTCCAGAGACGTCCCGCCGGAGTTCATGCCCGCAGCCCACAAGCTCGTCGAGGAGCTGCCGAAGCGGATGGTCGAGTACGAGGACCTGCTACTGGAGAACGAGATCATCGTCGCCCGCTCCCGCGGCATCGGCGTGCTGACGCCTGAGGTGGCGATCGACTGCTCGCTGAGCGGACCGATGTTGCGGGCGAGTGGCGTCGCCTGGGACATCCGCAAGGCTGACCCTTACTGCGTCTACGACAAGCTGGAGTTCGACATCTGCGTCGGCACCGACGGCGACGCCTACGACCGCTTTCTGGTGCGGCTGGCCGAGATGCGGCAGAGCATTCACATCCTGGAGCAGTGCCTGGAGATGATGCCGGAGGGCCCCGTGCACTCGCAGATAACGACCGCCACGGCGCAGCCCGGGGGCGCACCTTCGGCGCCGCTGGCCATCCGGGTCCCAGCCGGCGAGGCGTACGGGCGCATCGAGGCGCCCCGGGGCGAGCTGGGGTATTACATCGTGAGCGACGGCGGCCCCGCACCGTACCGGTTTCACATCCGCTCCCCTTCGTACATCAACCTGACGCCGCTGCGTGACCTGGCGATAGGGGCGACGGTGGCCGACGCGATCGTCATCCTGGG
>CBDURB010000327.1:0-2208 GCA_965369585.1 uncultured bacterium | reverse complement strand
ACCACGCAGCGCACCGATTCATCGCTCGCGCAATCCGCGAGGTGCGCCGCCAGCATCGGCATCAGCTGCCCGCCCATAGCGTTCAGGCTGTCCGGGCGGTTTAGCGTGATCAGGGCAACGCCGCTGGGTCGCTTTTCGAACAGTACATCAGGCATGATAGACCTCCATCCTCATAGACTGTGGCGCATTATATCACCGAGAGCGCAGCGGCCCGAGTTGGAGCGATTCGGCAGGACGCCCTCGTACTTCATCGTATACTGGGCTTCAGAGGAGGTGCCTGAAGAATGAACGTCCGATTCGTCGCCGGCTTCTCCGTCATCGTAGACGAGGCCGCGGAGGCGCGCCGTTTCTACGGCGAGAAGCTGTCGCTCCCGGTCAAGTTCGATGAGGGAAGCGACTACTCGGTGGTTGACCTGCCGGGGCTCAAACACTTCGGCTTATGGACGCTGCGTGACGCCGCCCGTAGCACCTTCGGCCGGGACGAGTGGCCTGAGGAAGTCCCGAGGCCGCAGGCAACGCTGGAGCTGGAGGTGGACGACGTTGCCGGAGCGGTGGCGGAGCTCAAGGGCAGAGGTCTGGAGCTTCTTCAGGACACGAGGGTCGAGCCCTGGGGCCAGACCACAGCCCGTCTGCTCTCGCCGGAGGGGTTGCTCATCGGCGTTGTCTACACCCCGATGCTTCGGGAAGAGGAATCGAAGACGTGAGCCGGCTCGTCCGAAACCATTGGCAAGAGGGCTGACGGCAGGCTCCGCGCTCGGTGTATAATACCGCCGATTCCGCATGATCATCTCCATCGTCACACGCAAGACCAGCGTTGCGGAGCGGGCGCAGTGGCAGTCGCGCCTGGAGGGCGTGCTGCCCAAGATCACGGAGGCCCTTAAGGCGGAGGCCGGCTTCGCCGGCGTGCAGTACCTGTGGGGGGCCGAGGACGATGGTGTGATGGGGCAGATCACGCGCTGGGAGACTCTGGACCACTGCCATCGCTACGTCCGCGAGGGCGGCGCGGCGATGGTGGCGATGCTGGAGGATCGCGCCGTTCCAACGGCACCCTACCCGGACGGGGCCTGGATGCGACGCACTTTCGAGGTTGTGAAGGCGGGCTAGGCGTGCGGCGGCTGTCGCATGTCCCACCAGGCGAAGGCGGCGATGGCGGCGGCGATAATCGCCAGCGCCAGCAGCCCCCAGAGCGGGCCCGCGTTGAACGCCACGAACAGGCCGGAGATCGCCACCATAACCCCAAAGATCGCCGCCAGGGGCCAGAACAGGATGCCGAACACCGCTCGCGAGAGCACGAACGCTTCCTGCCACCAGGGGGCGGGCTTGTTACCGTCGTACATGGCGTCTCCGCCTCTAGTTTAGTGCATCCCGGGCCGGGCGTGCGGCAGGCCTGTCGCACCGTGCTATACTGCGCGCCGAGATGCCTGAGGACAGCGACTTCCTCTGCGGCGGCTGGATATGGGACTCCGTATTGCGGGAGCTGCGCTTTCACGTGCGCACCCGCAAGGGCTGGAAGGAGGAGCCGGAGCAGGTAGAGCGGCTGCAGCCCGTTCGCTCTGTCACCTGGCACCGCTGGTCGCAGGCGCCGATGCAGACGGCCACGGGCGAGATGGTGTCCAGCAGCCATTCGCGGCTGGTGATCGCCTTCGAGAGAAGGGGCGACATAACGATCAACGAGGCCGACCGGGAGTGCGCCGGGAAGCTGGCGGGCGCGATCGCGGAGGCGTACGGGCTGGTGGTGGTGGAGGAGGGGGCGCCGGGCGGCCGGCGAATGGGGAATCTCCCCTCCCGCGATGAGATGGGGCGGCTGGTCACCCGCCTGGGCAAGGTAGAGGTGACGCTGGACGAGACGACTCGGGAGATCGTGGAGTCACGGCGTCGGTTCCCCTTCGGCAAGTCGCGGCGGAGCGTCTCGTTCGCGGAGGTGCGGCGGCTGGAGCTGACGTACGAGGTGAAGGGCCCGGCCGAGACGTTCACCCTGTGGGCGCTCGTTGGCCCGGAGGAGGAGCGGCTGGCGATCGCCTCCTATCAGGGGTACGAGGGCTGGGCCGACCCCGAGGAGTGGCCCGAGTTCGCCCGCGAGATGGGGCGCTCGCTGGGGGTGGAGGTGACGGGTGCGGACGCCTAGGCGGGCGGCCGGACGAAGCCGGCGACGCGTTCCAGCCGTACGATCTTGACCGTGGCCGGATCGAACAGCGGCCCGAACCCCGA
>CBDURB010000326.1:0-2220 GCA_965369585.1 uncultured bacterium | reverse complement strand
GCTGACGCCCCAGGCTGAGAGCGCCTTCGATGCTCTGCTCCAGCGCCGCCTCGCCTATGAGCCGACGGCCTACATCCTTGGGCACAAGGAGTTCTACGGGCTGGAGTTTGAGGTCACGCCGGACGCTATCATCCCCCGTCCCGAGACAGAGACGCTCGTGGAGTTGGTGCTGGACCGCGTACGGTCGGCGTCAGCACGAGAAATGCGCATCGCGGACATCGGTGTCGGCTGCGGCGCCATCGCCGTTGCGCTGGCAGCGAACCTGTCTGAGGCTGAGATCATCGCCATCGACATCTCACCGCGGGCGCTGGCCCTGGCCCGCCGCAACGCCGGGCGCCACACGGGCACAGGCCGCATCCGCTTCCTTGAGGGTGACCTGCTGGAGCCCCTGGACACGCCCGTGGACGTCATCGTCGCCAACCTCCCCTACGTCCGCACCAGTGACTTCGAGGCGGCCCCGCCGGAGATCAACGAGCGCGAGCCTCGGCTGGGATTGGACGGCGGCCCGGACGGCCTCCGTCTCATCGAGCGGCTGTTGCGGGACGCCCCACCCCACCTCAAGCCCGGCGGCGCTCTGTTTGCCGAGATCGGCGAGCAGCAGGGCGAAGCCGCCCGCACGCTGGCGGCGGCGGCCTTCCCTCATGCCCGCATCGAGGTGAAGCAGGACCTCTCGCGGCTGGACCGCGTGCTGGTTGTGCGGACGTAGCACCGCCACGCACCTTGGGGGCGGCACCCCCTACGCTCCGTGCGCAGGGGAGTCGATGACGTCCACGTAACAGCCGAGCACGAAGTCCCAGCCGGACTCATACTCGTTGCGCGCTTCCTCGGCCCGTTCGCCCAGCTTCTCCCATCCCCGATGCTCAAGCTCCACGCGGGTACCACCGCCTACCGGCGTGAACCGTATCTCGATCCCCTGAGCCGTGGACTCGGCCCGGCCGGGGTGCCATGTGAAGGCCAGCCGCTGTGGCGGCTCCCACGCCGTCACCGTGCCCCACACTGCCTCAGTGCCGTCCTCCTGCCGCTCGAAGAACCGTCCACCCATTCGTCCCTCAAGCACGCACGTCTTCGCGCTGCGCTCACCCACTGAATGCGTCTGCAACGGCCACCAGGTGGCGACGCCTTCGCTAAACACCCGGAACGCCTCCTCCACCGAGCAGCGCGCCGTCACGCTCTTGCGTACTACCAGATCACTCGCGCTCGTCATCACCATCTCCTCTCGCTTCCTGTTCTGCCGCCGACTTGAACGCCGCTAGCACTTCCCCCCAGTAGCCGTCGAGGTACTCGCGGAGCGTCAGCAGCCCCTCGGGATCGATACTGTACAGCCGGCGGTTGCCCTCCCTGCGCTCGCGGACGAGCTTGGCCTCTTTCAACACGCGTAGGTGCTGAGAGACAGCGGGGCGGGACACAGGTAGATCCTTAGCCAGCTCGCCCACCGGCCGAGGGCCCGCGCGTAGCCGTTCGAACACGGACCTCCGGGTCTCGTCGGCCAGCGCATGCAGGGCGCGTCCGTAAGTCTTCACTTACAGTAAGCTATCACTTACCGTCTAGCCTGTCAACGGTCCGCCGCCTGCGTGCCACTTACCCCTTGGCCAACCATGGAACGGTAGTTCTATAGTTGCTGTCATAATGGCTAGAGAGGGCGGGCCAGCTGCGACTGACGCTGTAACGGCGCTCTACTGCCCTTAAAAGCGTTAACTGCCGCTGAACCGTCGGCAGGCGAATAACCTGCAACTCTGGAGCGATCACAGCATCTCAACTAGCGTGATGGGGAAATTTACCGTCCTCATACTGTCAGTCTTTGTCTTTTTCGTCTTCGTGTTGGGCGTTAGCGCCCAGACGTTCGAAGACGAGCCCCTCCCGGCGGAACTCGAGAGCTGCCTCAGGGCAGCCTTCGGCGATGATCGCTTCGAGGCCTTGGGCTCCAGCCAAGTTGAGCCCACCGCCGAGGAGAAAAGCAAAGCAGAGCAGTGCTTCCTGGACTACTACGGCTTCGTCCCTGACTTCATGTTCCCCCCCGATACTACGTACTATCCCGACGACAAGTACTTCCCACCTGAGGTCATCGAATGCCTGAAGAACGCCCTCGGCGAGGAACGCTTCCACGCCCTCGAGTCCGGTCAAGCTGAGCCCACCGCGGAGGAGCTGAGCAAAGCTGTGCGTTGCCTCGAACAGTTCGGCCTTGACCCTTCTCTGATACTCGATTCGCGTGACGATAAGGAT
>CBDURB010000325.1:0-2230 GCA_965369585.1 uncultured bacterium | reverse complement strand
GCCCCTGGGCCGCGACCTCATCCCCGCCAACCGGCTAGCGGGGCGCCGGCGGCGAGTGACGTAGGGGGTGTGCCTCTCAAGGAGCGCCGGCATCCTCATCTTCCCGTTTCTTGGAGCTGCCGCCTCTTGCTTCGTACTCGAACCCGGCCCGCTCGGCGATGATGGTGAGGAGACGGACGGAGGCGCCGCGTGGCCGGTAGAGGCCGGTCTCCCATTCGCTCACCGTCTGCTGGCGGGTGCCCAGCTCCGCCGCCATCCCCGTCTGGCTCAAGCGGAGGTGGCGGCGCAGCGCCCGAATGCTGGTCGCTTCCCAGCCGGGGCCGCTGCCGCGCCGGGGTTCTCTTCCGGGCCCGCCCTCCGTATCCATGCCCTCACTCTACACGGTTCCGTGTAGAGTGGCAAGAAAGTGGGTTATCCGGCTTACCCTCCCACCCCTGGGGCCGCGACTGCCGAAAAAAGGGGGGCGAAGCCCCTCTTGCGCCTGACGGTCAGAACCACTATCATGCCTTTGAGTTAGCACTCAGCCTCTTAGACTGCTAACTTCGTTTCTAAATTCGTATCACAAGGAGGTACCGCCCGTGCCCGCCAAGACTGCTAAGGCGCCCGCCAAGAAGGCTAAGAAGGCCAAGCTGGTCAAGACGACCAAGAAGGCTAAGACGGCTAAGACGGCCAAGCTGGTCAAGACGACCAAGAAGGCTAAGACGGCTAAGCTGGTTCCCCTGGGCGACCGTATACTGGTCAAGCAGGTGAGGCAGGATGAGGTCCGGGCCAGCGGCCTGGTCATCCCCGATACCGCCCGCGAGAAGCCGCAGATGGGTGAGGTGCTGGCCGTCGGCCCCGGCCGCCTGGACGACAACGGCAAGCGGATGCCTATGGACGTTAAGGCGGGCGACCGGGTCCTCTACGCCAAGTACACCGGCCAGGAGGTGCCTCGCGGCGTCCTGGGCGCCGAGGATGAGGAGTTCCTCGTCCTCAAAGAGTCCGATATCCTGGCCCGGCTGGGATAGCCGAATCCAGACACAGACGGACACGGATAAAGGGCAGCGGGTTCTGTGACCCGGCTGTGCGAATCTGTGGCCAAGTGAAGCTAAGGAGGAACTAATGCCGGCCAAGCAACTGCTGTTCGACGAGGAGGCCCGTCGCCGCCTGAAGGATGGCGTCGACGCCCTGGCCGACGCGGTGCGTGTCACTCTGGGCCCGCGCGGACGCAACGTGGTGCTGGAGAAGAAGTTCGGCCCCCCGTCCGTGGTGGACGACGGCGTGAGCGTGGCCAAGGAGATCGACCTCAAAGACCCGTTCGAGAATATGGGCGCGCAGCTCGCCCGAGAGGTGGCCACCAAGACTAACGACGTCGCCGGTGACGGAACCACTACCGCCACCGTCCTCGCCCAGGCGATCGTCCGCGAAGGGATGCGCAACGTGGCCGCCGGCGCCAACCCGATGAACCTCAAGAGCGGCATCCAGGCCGGCGTGGAAGCGGTGGTAGAGTCGCTGCGGGATATGGCTCAGCCGGTGGCCGGCAAGGAGCAGATCACTCAGGTCGCCACCATCGCCGGCCACGATCAGGAGATCGGCGACATCATCGCCGACGTGATGGAGAAGGTGGGCAAGGACGGCGTCATCACAGTTGAGGAGGGCAAGGGGATCCGTCTGGAGACGGAGTTTGTGGAAGGGATGCAGATCGATCGCGGCTACATCTCCCCCTACTTCGTCACTAACCCCGAGCGGATGGAGACGGTCCTGGACGACGCGTACATCCTGATCACCGACAAGAAGCTGTCCACGGTGAACGACTTCCTGCCCGTCCTGGAGAAGACGCTCCAGGTGACCAAGAATCTGGTGATCATCTGCGACGACTGCGATGGGGAGGCGCTGGCCACTCTGGTAGTGAACAAGCTGCGCGGCACCATCAACGCCGTCGCCGTCAAGGCGCCGTCCTTCGGCGACCGCCGCAAGGCTGTCCTGGAGGACATCGCCGTTCTCACCGGCGGCACCTACGTCACGGAGGATATGGGGCGCAAGCTGGAGAACACGGAGGTGACCGACCTGGGCCGCGCCCGCCGCGTGGTCTGCACCAAGGACGACACGGTGATCATCGAGGGTCGCGGCACCGATGACGCGATCCAGTCCCGCATTAAGATGATCAAGGCCCAGGTGGACGATGCTTCCTCAGAGTTCGACCGCGAGAAGCTCCAGGAGCGGCTGGCCAAGCTGGCCGGCGGCGTGGCCG
>CBDURB010000324.1:0-2236 GCA_965369585.1 uncultured bacterium | reverse complement strand
CCCACGCAAGGCACCGCGTTCTCGGCGGGCGCGTCCGTGATCGATAGCGGCGTCCGCACCGACAACGTCAGCGAGTCCGTGTCGCGGCCCGCCTCCCGCGCCAGCGATTGCACCGTTTTCCAGCCCCGCGCTAGCTCATCCGGGCCCAGGCAGTAGGCGTGCCAGCCGTCGCCCAGCCGGGCGGCCCGTCGCAGCGAAGGCGGCTCGTGTCCGCCCACCCACACCGGCGGCGCCTGCGCCGGCCTCGGCTCGCAGCGGACGCCCTTCACCCGATAGAACTTCCCCTCGAACTCCGGGGCCTCCTGCGCCCACAGCGCCCGCAGCACCTCAATGTGCTCGTCCGTGCGGCGGCCACGCTCGTCCCAGGGCATCCCCAGCGCCTCCGCCTCCTCCCGCAACCAGCCCGCGCCCACCCCCACAATCAGCCGGTCACCGGAGAGCACCGCCAGGTTGCCCAGCGCCTTGGCGTTCAGCACCGGGTTGCGATACGGCAGCACCAGGATGCTCGTCCCCAGCCGAACCCGGCTCGTCACCCCCGCCACAAACGTGAGCGTGGTTACCGGCTCCAGCCAGGGCACGGCGGCCGGCAGGGGAAAGTCGCCGCCGTCCGCGTACGGGTAGCGCGATTCCGCCCCCAGGGGGAAGACGATGTGGTCGCTAGCCCATACCGAATCGTATCCCATCTCCTCGACGCCGACGGCGAACCGACGCAGCGTGTCACCGTCGTACCAGGGGCCGATGTGGGGCAGATGTACGCCGAACTCCATACCGAGTCCTCCTTCAGCTCAGAAACCGCTCGAACCAGCCCAGGCACTTGGCCCAGGCCTCCTCGGCCGTCTCCTTCCGGTAGCTGGGTCCCGCATGGTGTCGCCCTCAACGGTAACCGTGTCCCATCGTCCCTCCACGTTCTTCCTCCTCGTTCGCTACTCACGCATTGAGCGTCTACGATGCCCCTCCTACTGCGGCCGCAGGATCACCACCGGGATCTCACGGTTCGTGGTCCTCTGATAGCCCTCATACCCGGAGTACATCTCCACCACAAGCCCCCACAGCCGCTCCCTCTCCTCCCCCTCCGCCTTCTCAGCCGTAACCCGCCTCTTCTCGTTTCTCACCTGCACCTCCGCCTCCGGATTCCTCTCCAGGTTCAGCCACCAGACGGGGTGCCGCGGGTTGCCCCCGTTCGAAGCCACGAGCACCATGTTGCCGCCGTCCTCCAGGTATACCAGCGGCGTCGTCCGCCGCCTCCCGCTCTTACGACCGGTGGTGGTCAGCAGCAGGATCGGCCGTCCCGCGAACGAGCCGCCGATTGCGCCCCCCGTCAGCCGATACCAGAAGAGGTGCATCGCCGACATCATCTTTATGAGATTCGGGTTGACGGGCATAGGACGCCTCCATACTGCCGACCGGCTGGTCGGGCGCTCGCAATACTGGCGGAGGGGGTGGGATTCGAACCCACGGTACCGCGAAAGCGATACAGCGGTTTTCAAGACCGCCCCGTTCAACCACTCCGGCACCCCTCCGCAGAGAGGCTATCAAGACTTGGGTGAGCTGTCCAACAAACGGGCAGCGGGAGGATCGCCGTGACGCGCGGCTCCCCTGGAACCATCAAGCATGCGGGACCGCGTTTCTTAGGGCTCGGGACGATGCCAGGTGACTAAGCTGGCGGAGAAGGTGCGCACACCGACGACCAAGGCGTCCCGCAACGCCTGAATGGCGAAGTGGTACGCACCTCCTCCATGAGTATCAAGGCGCAGCGGCCATGAGGAGCTGGCCTTGCTCAACTAAATTGCCCAAGACGTCTCCCAGCGTGTAACCCTTAACAGCCGGATGCAGGAAGGCGGAGTCCAGATTCACAGTGTACCGGGCCTGACTTCCATTATCGCGGACAAAAAGCACACCGGCTCGGCTCAGATCAGCCATCGTGCGCGATACAACATCCCGGGTCAGGGCCATAGCCTCCGCGACCTCCTCGATAGTGCAGCCAGGATTGGCGGCGATGCGGAAGAGCACACTGTCGTGACTCGAAAAGAGGAACCACTGGGTGACTGGGGCGATCATAACAGCTTTACCATTCTAGTACTTCTATAGGCGCAATAGTATACTACTATTGTTTCTCTGGCTTGAAAAGGGGGTAATCTAAAGAATTTGCTTTGATTCTTGGCCTGCCGCTATTCACCTCATCTATAGGGCCCTTACTGAACTTCAAGATCGCCCCTTCCCTACATTGAATCGTGGT
>CBDURB010000323.1:0-2241 GCA_965369585.1 uncultured bacterium | reverse complement strand
CGGACTCCTTCGCATTCGACCATCGTGCGGCCCAGCTCCAGCGCTCGGGGCAGCACCAGCGCCGCCTGCCGTTCCTCCGGCGTCAGGTAGGCGTTGCGGCTGCTCATCGCCAGGCCGTCCGGCTCCCGCAGCGTGGGCCCGGCCACGATCTCGACGGGCAGACGCTGCTCCTCCGCCATGCGTCGGACGACGCGGAGCTGCTGGGCGTCCTTCTCGCCGAAGTAGGCACGGTGGGGCCGGACGATGCGCAGCAGCCGCGCCACCACGGTGGTGACGCCGCGAAAGAACTGCGGCCGGAAGGCGCCCTCCAGCCTCTCGGTGAGAGGGCCGCGCACCTCGACCCATTCGTCGAAGCCGGGCGGGTACATCTCCTCGACGCTCGGCGCGAAGACGACGTCCACGCCCTCGGCCTCCAGAAGGCGGAGGTCGCGCTCCAGGTCGCGCGGGTAGGCGTCGAAGTCCTCGCTCGGCGCGAACTGGGAGGGGTTCACGAACAGGCTTACGACGACGTGATCGTCAGCGCTTCGGGCGCGGCGGACGAGGGAGAGGTGGCCTTCGTGCAGGCCGCCCATTGTAGGTACGAGGCCGACGCCGACGCCCATGGCGGCGCGCGCCTGGCGCATCTCAGCGACGGTCTCGACGACTCTCATGGTGGCGTACGCCCGATGCGAGCGGCGGGCAAAAGGCCAACCCACATACGCAGACGAGCGCGCCGTCTATCTGGCCCGCGTGAGCTCCGACAGGGCCGGCTCGTCTACGAAGAAGCTCTCGCGCTCGGTGGGGAAGGCGCCGCCCTTGACCTCCGCCACGTAGCGGCCGACCGCTTCCTTGATGACCTCACCCAGTTGGGCGTAGCGCTTCGCATGCTTGGGGACGAACTCCTCGAACAGGCCCAGCAGGTCGTGGAACACCTGCACCTGGCCGTCGCAATGGGGCCCGGCACCGATGCCGATGGTGGGTATGCTCACCTTCTGCGTGATCACCTCGCCAAGCTGGGCGGGAATCGTCTCCAGAACGATGGCGTAGGCGCCCGCCTGCTCCAGGGCGACGGCATCGTTGATCAGCTTGACGGCGGCGGCCGGTGTCTTGCCCTGGACCTTGTAGCCGCCGAACTGGTTCACGGACTGGGGAGTCAACCCGATGTGGCCCATGACGGGGATGCCGGACGAGACGAGGAGGCTGATGGTATCGGCGACGCGCCGGCCGCCCTCCAGCTTCACGGACTGGGCACCACCCTCCTTAAGCATGCGGCCGGCGTTGCGCAGGGCGTCCTGGGGGCCAGCCTGAAAGCTCATGAACGGCATATCGGCGACAACGTGCGCCTTTCGCGTGCCGCGGACCACCGCTTTCACGTGATGCAGCATCTCGTCCATCGTCACGGGGATGGTGGTGTCGTAGCCGAGGACGACCATGCCCAGAGTGTCGCCGACGAGGATGATGGGCACGCCGGCCTCCTCAACCAGCCGGGCGCTGGGGTAATCGTAGGCGGTGAGCATGGCGAAGCGCTCGCCGCGCTTCTTCATCGCCTTCAGCCTGGTTATCGATACACGTCTCTCCATCGCGTCCTCCTCCCTACCAGGTCAGCCCTAACTGCTGACGCATCGCTGACTCGAACGTCTCGTCATCCATCTGCTTGCGGGCGATGAGCACCATCTGGGCGTCCGCCCCGACGGGGTAGCGCAGCTTGTCGCCTTTTTCGATCGCCTCAAGGATCGCCTCCGCGACGGCGCTGGGCTGCGTGCGGGGTCCTTCACCCTGAAGCTTGACGGTGGCCTCCTCCCACTGGCCGATGAGAGGCCGATAGGGCGACGTCTCGTCGCCGGCGCCGGCGCCCACCAGGCGGCGGTTGTCGGCGAAGGGCGTCTCGATGCCGCCGGGCTCGACGATGTGCACGCGTATGCCGAAGTGACCAACCTCATAGTGCAGCGACTCGCTTAGCGCCTCCAGGGCGAACTTGGAGGCGGAGTAGAGGCCGTTGAGGGGCGCGGCCACCCGGCCGCCCACGGACGATACGTTGACGATGACGCCGCTACCGCGCTCGCGCATCGAGGGCAGCACAGCGTTGATACAGCGGAGAGGGCCGTAGACGTTGGTATCGAATTGATCGGTGATGTCACCGGCGGCCATCTCCTCGATCGGGCCCCAGACCTCGAAGCCGGCGTTGTTGATCAGCACGTCCACCTCGTCGGCCTGGCGAAACGCCTCCCGCACCGAGTCGTCCTTGCAGACGTCCAGGGACAG
>CBDURB010000322.1:0-2242 GCA_965369585.1 uncultured bacterium | reverse complement strand
TATGGCAAACGACATTCAGAGTATCCTTAAGGAAATGAAGAAGTACGAGCAGGCGGACACAAATCGGCTGATCTAGAGGGGGACAAGCCATGTACGATGAGCTCTACGAAAAGCTACGGGAAGTGGCACGGCACCAAGAAACCACACACTACAAGGACATAGCGCCCATGCTCGGGCTAAAGATGGGAGACCCGGCGGATAGAGTTCGAATCGGTCAAATCCTCGGCGAAATCTCGAAGCAGGAACACACCGCAGATAGACCAATGTTGTCTGCGGTTGTGACGCACAAAGAGGATGAAAGACCCGGGCTCGGATTCTTTGAGCTAGCTCAAGAGCTTGGCCTTGTTGGGGCCATGGATAGCGAGACGTTCTTCATCCGAGAGCTGAAGCGGGTGCACCGTTATTGGGGAGATATGGCGACCTGAAGGTCGCCGCTACATTTCGACGGTTTCTTTGACGGAGCCGCGTACTTCAGTGCGCGGGGTGGATTCTTCGAGCAGGCGGACACAAACCGGCTGATCTAGAGGGCGATCCTCAAGGGCTGCTAGGGACTCATCCAAAGTTCACGCTTGCTATGCTTGACATTTTCTCAGGGTTGACTATAATGTGTCGCGCAACGAAGGAGGGGGCGTATCGTGGCAGGTACTGTTTTCCCCTTGGTTATGCACACCGGGGCTACCAAGTACAAGTTAGGCCCGGCGTGTGTTATTAGCGGGGCTTGCCGCGACTAGCTCCCAAGCAACGGAAGGAGGAACGACATGGCGCTTTTCATCACGAACACGGTTAGGATCAAGCCGGGGCACATCGAGGAGTTCTTGGCATGGGTGCCAAAGATAATCCCCATCTATGAGAAGTACGGCGTGAAGTTCCACGGGGCGTTCCAGGCCGTGGGCGGCGAGGCTAACTCCGCTGTCTACCTCGTGTCGGTTGCCGACTTCGCGGCCTACGGAGACATGCTCGAGAAGATGCAAGCTGATACGGATTTCATGGCGGCGCAGCGCGAAGGCGGCAACCATATTGATGGGAACGTCATCCAGATGCTCATGCCCATCCCCGGCTCAGCAATGCAGTAGACGCCTCGGCCGGGCCGAGGCCACGGCCCCTATGATATCCCCCCGAAGCCGGGCGGCAGGCCGTCCAGGTGGGCGACGTCGTTCAGGCGCCAGATGACGCGCCGGTCGCCCTGGGCGCGGATGGACGTGATCCCGGCGTTGAAGGCGTAGAACACGAAATCGTGCTCCAGGCCAAGGACGTGGCTTACGTAGGTCTGGATCACGCCTCCGTGCGCCACCACAGCGATCCGCTTGCCACCGCACTCGCCGATGATCTGGTCCATCGCCCCCACAATACGGCGGCGGGCGGCGGCGCTGCCCTCGCTGCCCGGGAACGAGTCCCAGGTCGGCCGACGGATGATGCGGTCCCGCAGTGCCCGCGCCTCTTCCGCCGAATAGGCGTCGAAGTCGCGCTCCACCTCGCCGAAGTCGACCTCGTGCAGGTCGTCCAGCGTGCGCACCTTCAGGTTGGCGGCGCCGGCGATGGCGTGAGCCGTCTCCTGCGTCCGGCGTAGTGGGCTGGAGTAGACGGCGTCCACCTTCTGGCGAGCGAATCGCTGGCCCAATCGGCGGGCGTGCTCCCGTCCCACCTCGCTCAGGGGCGGATCATCGTCAGGGCCGGCGTACTCGCCGCGGTTGCCCTCCGACTGAGCGTGGCGCACCAGGTACAGCCGCGTCGCCTCGCCGCCGATGAGCAGCAGCTCGCGGAAGTAGTAGGCGGCAGGCTGGCCGCGGGGCTCGCCAGGGGGCTCGGACTCGGCTTCAGAAGTCATCTCCAGGGCGAATGATACGTGATCGCCCGCGCGCGGCCAAATCTAAGGCCCGGCGGCAGCCGTGGCATAAGCTATACTCACAGCGATGACGGCCTCAAGCTTCTTGAAGGCGCACTGTGGAGACCGGCGTTAGCTACTTCTCCACCCGTACGCTGCGGCACGTCCGCGCCGACCTAAGGGATATCGTCGACCACGGCTGCACGTACGTAGTCCACTGCTATACCGAGACCGACCTCGCCTACCACCGCGAGACGATGCGCGAAATCGTCGCCGCGAGCCACGAGGCGGGGCTGGAGGCGTGGCTCGACCCCTGGGGTCTGGCTGGCATCTTCTCCGGCGAGACGTTCACCCGCTTCCCCCTGGACCATCCGGAGACGTGGCAGCTCCTCTCCGACGGCCGTCGTGTGGGCGTGGCCT
>CBDURB010000321.1:0-2274 GCA_965369585.1 uncultured bacterium | reverse complement strand
CATCGCCTATCGTGTGATGGGGGCGGGGATGCCTTTGGTGTTGATGCCGAACTTTCCCATTTGCCATCTGGAAAAGCTTTGGCAGGTGCCGGAGTACCGCCGCGTGTATGAGTGGACAGCGGAGAGGTGGAAGTTCGTCACGTACGATAGCAGAGGTTGCGGGTTGTCGGAGCGCAACGTCACCGACTTCTCGCTGGAGGCACACCTGCTTGACCTGCAGGCGGTAGTAGACCACCTGGGTCTGGACAGGTTCGCACTTCAGCCGCATGTGGTTGCGGGGCCGGTGGGCATCACTTATGCGGCTCGTCACCCGGAGCGCGTATCCCATCTCGCGCTGACCGACGCCTTTGCGCGGGGCTCCGAACTCCTCGGTTCAACACGGTTACAGGCACTGCTTGGGCTCGCGGAGAAGGACTGGGAGCTGTTTACGGAGACGATGGCACGTTCCGCATTCGGATGGTCGCATGAGGATTTGACACGGCAAGTCGCTGCCATCTTCAGGGAATGCGTCACGCAGGAGGCGGCATTGGCCATCTATCGGGCCATCGGCGAATTCGACGTCTCAAGCCTGCTTGGCCAGGTGAGGGCACCGACGCTGGTGCTTCATCGCCGCGAACTTGCTATGTCGGATGTGCGCGTCGCCCAGGGTCTGGCCTCCCGGATACCTGATGCCCGCCTCATCATCGTGGACGACCTTGAATCGGCAGTGCAGTCCATCGATGAATTTCTGGGCGAGGGTGAGGGCGAGGAGGAAGCGGCGGGTGTCGAGCCCCCAGAGGCGGGCGCATTCCGCACGATCCTGTTCACGGACGTGGAGGGCTCCACGGCGATGACCCAGCGGCTGGGCGACGCCAGGGCACGGGAGTTGCTGCGGGAGCACGAGCGCATAGTACGGGAGGCGCTCAAGTCCCACGGCGGCGCGGAGGTGAAGACGATGGGTGACGGCTTCATGACGTCGTTCTCCTCCGCCGTCAGGGCCCTAGAGTGCGCCATCGCTATGCAGCGGGCGTTTGCGGAGACGAACGAGTCGGCGCAGGAGCCGATACGGGTGCGCATCGGCCTCAACGCTGGCGAGCCGATAGCCGAGGAGGACCCAGACGGGCGCAGTGATCTGTTCGGGACGGCGGTGAATAGGGCCGCCCGTATCACAGCGACGGCCAAGGGCGGCGAGATACTGGTCGCCAACGTCGTCAGGGAGCTGGCCGAGGGCAAGGACTTCCTGTTCGCGGACCGTGGTGAGGCTAACCTCAAGGGGTTCGACGAGCCGGTGCGGCTGTTCGAGGTGCGCTGGCGGGACGAAGGATGAACCTGCCGGCCTGACCTCTGCCGGACGCGCCCATGCCCTCCATCACCGTCCGCGAAGCTACGCCCGGCGATTTAGCCGCATTGCTGCGGCTGCTGGATCAGATGGACGAGAGCATGTATCGCGGCCGCGCCGTCGCCGACGAGAGCGAGCTGCGGGCGCTGTACGAGGCGATCCTGGCCGATCCCGACCAGCAGCTATTCCTGGCTGAGGACGGCGGTCGGCTCGTCGGCTCGGCGCACCTGCTGGTGCTGCGACACTTCGATCGCAGCCTGTCGCGCTCGGCGGTGGTGGAGGGTGTGATCGTGGCGCGCGATTACCGGCGTGGGGGCGTGGGCGCGGCGTTGATGCGGGCGGCGGCGGAGGCGGCGCGGGCGGCGGGGTGCTACAAGCTGGACCTGACGTCCAATATGGCGCGGGCGGGGGCGCACCGCTTCTACAGCCGCCTGGGCTGGAAGCGCAGCCACTACGGGTATTCGCTGGAGCTGTAGGGGGCCGGTGCGGCGGGCAGCAGGCCTGAAGCCTGCCTGCCGGTAGGCAGGGCCTGCGCTACAGGATTTGCAGGTAGCCGTGGATCGCCTTGGCGGCGCGGCGGCCGTCGGCGAGGGCGGTGACTACGAGGTCGGCGCCGTTGACGTTGTCGCCGCCGGCGAACACGCCTTTGCGGCTGGTGCTGAAGTCTTCCTGGATGCGGATCAGGTGGCTGCGCTTGTCCGTGTGGAGGCCGGGGGTGGTCTCCTCCATAAGGTCGTCGGCGTTGTAGCCGATAGCCAGCACGACGGTATCGGCGGGGACGGCGAACTCGGAGTCGGGGACGGGCTCGGGGCGACGGCGGCCGGTTTCGTCGGGCTCGCCGAGGCGCATGCGGACACACTCGGCGCCGGTCACGCGGCCGTTGTCGTCGAGGAAGCGGGTGGGCCCGGTGAGGTACTGGAACTGGACGCCTTCCTCGCGGGCGTGGCGGCGTTCCT
>CBDURB010000320.1:0-2280 GCA_965369585.1 uncultured bacterium | reverse complement strand
TTCAACCGAAGGCCCCATTCGCTTCCATGAATGGCTTGGCGATAGCTGGGGTGTCCTGTTCTCACACCCCGCCGACTTCACGCCGGTCTGTACTACCGAACTGGGCATGGTTGCCCAACTCAAGGACGAGTTCGCTAAGCGCAACACCAAGGTCATCGGTCTGAGCGTCGACTCTCTCGACAAGCACAACGGCTGGGCGGATGACATAGCCGAAACGCAGGGCGCGCATCTCAACTTCCCGCTGGTCGCGGACGCCGACCGTAGCGTTTCGGAGCTTTACGGCATGATCCACCCAAACGCGGACTCCACCGCGACCGTGCGTTCCGTCTTCATCATCGACCCGAACAAGAAGCTGCGCCTTACGCTCACCTATCCTGCATCCACGGGGAGAAACTTTGCCGAAATCCTCAGGGTCATCGACTCGCTCCAGCTTACCGAGTACGAGAAGGTGGCAACGCCCGTGAACTGGGAGGACGGAGACGACGTGGTCATCCTGCCCACCATTACGAACGAGGAAGCCGACAAGATGTTCCCACGGGGCTATGAGGAGTTGAAGCCGTACCTCCGGATGACTCCACAGCCCGACAAGTAAGTCTATCGACGCGGGCGGCGGCCCATGGGGGAGGCCGCTCGTCCTACGAGAGCCTCTCCGAGCGGAGGCGGGCAGGCAGGGCAGGGGCGCGGGCGACCCCGGGCGGGCGACCCAGACGGGCGCAGCCTGAAGGTCGCCCCTACATGGGCCGAGATTCTTCGCTGCGCCTACCTGCAGGCAGGCATGGCTCAGAATGACTGGTGGCTAGCGGAAGCCCTACGGGCGGAGGCGGCGCGTTAGGACGCGCGCGGCGAAGGCGATGGTGGCGGCGGGCGGTGAGGGCGGAGCGGCTACCAGAGCGAATGGACGACCGGAGACCCGTGCAACACTGCCACCTTGACCTTGCCAGCCCACTCCTTGTACGCACCGAGGTCCTCCCAGCTCTCGGCACCCTGCTTCCAATGGTCTTCAAGCCCGGCTGGGGACGTGTAGACCGCGGTGAGGGTGAAGTTCGTGTTACGTGTTGTTTCGGACGATGGGTCCAGTGGATTAGACAGCTCCGCTCCCTTCACTATGTTGTAGAGCAGTAGTGCCAATTCGCCCTCGCGGTAATGCGTTTTCGCCATCCAGGCCGCGTGACTTGCGAAAATCCGGTCTCCCTCCGCCACGAGGTCGGGGGCCACGGTGAAGATGAAGCTGATCTGGGTCTTTCCCTTGTGCGCCATTGTCGCTCCTTCCGTTCGGGGGGCCCGCCGGGGTGCGCCCACAGCTCGGCTTCCGCCTTTACAATTGTCGGTGGCGGTACTATAGCACATCCGGACTGACCAGCCCCGTTGACACCCGCCCAGCCTCGGCGCACAATCGCGGCGGCGGAAAGAGGGGCGCGAGGAGGGCGCATGGCCATGCGCCCCTACGCGTGCGGGGGCTGGCTAGCGGAAGCCCTACGGGCGCAGGCGGCGGCCGATGACCAGGGTGGCGAAGGCGAGGGCGGCGGCGACGGCCAGTATCGCCAGGGCGAGGCCGATGATGGTGCCGGTGGAGGTACCACCGCCATCCCCATCGTCCGTCGCGTCGCCGGTGTCGCCGCCGTCTGAAGGCGGAGCGGTGGGAACCGGCTCCTCGCCGTCGTCCTCGGTGCCCTCGCGGGGCGGCAGGCCGACGCTGGCCCGCCATTCGTTCTCCAGGCCGTCCTGATCGAAGCCGTAGACGGTGTCCAGGGCCGTGTCGGTCGTGACGCCACCCTTGATCACGGCGAATAGCTGAGCGAAGTCGTCCGCCCCGTAGGTGTCGATGAGGAAGGAGACCAGGCTCCAGGACTGGCCGTAGAAGAGCCCCACCTTAGCGGGGTCGCCCTGGTAGGAGGTGATGGAGCGCACGGAGAGGACGTTGCCACGGTCGATGGCCCGCTCCACGGCGTCGCCGAAGCCTTCGGGGTCGCCCTGGGCGTAGACGGCGGTGCCCTCGTTGAGCCAGGCGGGGAGGTCGCCGAAGGGCCCCTCGCCGGCGATTGCGGTGATGATGTGGGCCAGTTCGTGGCGGAGGGTGGAGAAGGAGACGTTGCCCAGCACCAGCACGGTATCGGAAGAGACGCTCACGCCGGCGGTGATTATCTGCGATTCATACGTCTCGCTGCGCCGTTGCAGGGCCGGACGCATATCGTCGGTAGAGGCGTAGATGCGGACGTTGACGGGGAACTCTACGGTGGCGTTCAGGAGGGCGGAGGTCTCGGCGATGGACTGTCGGGCAAC
>CBDURB010000319.1:0-2286 GCA_965369585.1 uncultured bacterium | reverse complement strand
GGAAACGGCCCACGTCCGGGGTCACCTGGCGCAATCGCTCTCGGCGGGGGACGTTCCGCTGCCGCTCCAGGGCATCGTGGCGTTCGAGGTCATTGAGTACGGCGCGGGCCTTGGTGTCGATCATAAGCTCGGAAGGGGCTCAGGCCTGGCCGCCTGAGCCCCTAAGATTTCGGTTGGAGGCGACGGTGGGAATCGAACCCACGATCAGGGTTTTGCAGACCCCTGCCTTAACCACTTGGCCACGTCGCCTCGCTGCTACTGGTGCCGAGGAGGGGATTTGAACCCCTACGCCCTTTCGGGCACCGCCCCCTCAAGACGGCGTGTCTACCTATTCCACCACCTCGGCGACCCCCTTTATATTACCGTGTTCGAGGTGCTTTGCAACACGCGCCGGGCCAGGCCAGCGCTACCGGCATGCCAGCCTCCTATCCGAAGCCCTGAGTTATAGGGCCGTCGCTAGGAGCGCGACCCCTTTCCGTCTTTCGGATCGGAGACGAACAGCGACCGCAGCAGGGTGACGATCCGTTGGCGCAGCGGAACGGCCGGCTTCCCATCGTTCTCCGGGTAGTCGCCGCGTAGCACCCGGGGGTACTCGGACGCTACCTCGGCGCCGAATAGAAGGATGATTGAGCTGATGTATATCCAGAACAGGAAGGTGGCCACCGCGCCGAGAGAGCCGTACACGACATCGTAGCTGCCGAAGTTCTCCAGGTAGAAAGTGAAGCCGATCTTCCCTACTTCAAAGAGCACCGCGGCAACAAGGGCGCCCGGCCACACATCTTGCGGCCTGACCTTCGTTGCCGGCACCACCCAGTACATCACGACGAAGGCGATAAACGATAGCCCGAAGGGGATCAGGTAGGAAGCGGCGTCCCAGCCCAGGCCCGCGCTCTCCGCGATATCCCCCATGACGGCGATGTCGCTGCTATAGGCCCGGACGGTGCGCAGGAAAGTGGTGGCGACCACCGAAGCCAGGAAGAAGAAGCCCATTCCCATGACCATCGCCAGGTCCAGGAGCTTCTGCTGCACGAAGGGCCGCTGCTGCTCCAGGTCGTAGGCGGTGTTGATGGAGCGCCGGATGATCCCGAACATGTTGCTGCCCGACCAGGCCATGCCGATGAGGCCGAACGCACCCAGGGCGCCGCTGCCAACGCCGGCGACGCCCTGCACGGCCTCGGTCACATCATCCCTTCCTTCGTCCTCCGTCAGAGGCAGCAAGTCCAGCACGCCATCGATGATGTCTTGCTGCAGGGCGCTGTTCTGGAGGAACAGGCCCAGGACGCCCACCAGGAAAATCAGCAGAGGGAAAAGGGAGAAGAGGACGTAGTAAGAGATGGCGGCCGCCATCTGAGTGCAGTTATCGTCGAAGAACTCTTCCACTGAGCGGCGGGAGAGCAGGATGGCCGTCTTCGACAGGTTGCGCATCATCCCCCGCGACTAGGCCGCTGGAATCGATCTCGTGAGATCACCATGTACGGAGGAATGATACCAGAACCCGTGGGGGCGGCCAGGCTCCCAGCCGGTTGACAGCATCCAGTCCCGCGTCTTGTAACACTCGACTCCCCCGTCGCGCTAGCTCAGGTGCTCAGAGCGAACTACGTTGTGGGGGCCGCCGCGATTGGGCGTCTGGGTCAGGCGGCTGCCAACGCCAAAAGAAGAACCCCCCGGCGTGGATATTCGTGGTTGACGCCAACGGCCACGTCGAGGGGCTACCCTTGGGGAGGGTAGTGCAATTGATGCACCAAATGATTAAACGCCTTCAGAGCCGCTTAGGTTATCAGCGCCGCCGAAATTGTGCGCCTGGGCCCGGCGGCTGTCAACGGGGCGCTAGCCGCCCGATAGGCCGCGTCCAGGTCTCAACCACCAGGCCAAGCCCCCAAGTGATATTGGAATCAGGTATGAGATGGGGGACAGGTCGAAGGCGATGATGGCGATGCTGAGGCCAGCGCGCACAGCGCTGAAGATGAACACGGCGGCGACCAGGTATCCCACTAAAGCGGGGGCTCGCCGCAGGAAGCCGGTAGCCGAGGCGCTCCAGGCTATGAGCAGCAGGACGCTCGCTAGTATCAGGAACCTTGTGGCGCCCACAGCGTCTCCATTCGACGCCGCCAATTATACGCGCTCGGCTAGGGGGCCGGAGCGGCCGCCGCCGCGATAGTGCGCTGGGGCCGGGCGGGTGTCGAGGGCGCGTGCCGTTGGAGACACGCCAGTAACCATCGGCCTGAGCGTGCGTTATAATATATGAGGCTGCCTATAGAGCGCGTACTGACACAACGCGACTCCGGC
>CBDURB010000318.1:0-2299 GCA_965369585.1 uncultured bacterium | reverse complement strand
GTGGACGGTGCCGACGCCCTCGTGGCCCATGGGCATGCCTTCCGGACGCAGGTTGCCGGGGTACAGGCCATCGAGCAGCTGGTTGGGGAGTTCGTCCAGCAGGTGCATGTCGCTCCCGCAGACGGTAGCCATCAATGTCTTGACGACGATCTCGCCTTCGCCGGGCTCGGGGATGGGCAGGTCCATCATCTCTACTTTGCCGTTTTCAGTCTTGATGCATGTTTGCACGGGGCGTCCTCCTCACAATACGTCTTGGCTCGCCAATGACAGCACAGGGGGGCGTTCTGCGTCAAGGGGAACGGCCTCTCGTTGACCGCGGCGAGGCGTTGGGCTAATCTGGAGCCTGGCGCAAGGAGAAGATGATGGTACAGCAGACGAAGGTAGAACTGAAGGTTAGCCCGCGCGAGGTGCTGGGCAAGAAGGTGAAGGCGCTGCGGCGTGAGGGCGTGATCCCCGCCAACGTATACGGACACGCCCTGGAGTCGGTCGCCATCCAGATATCGAAGGACGACCTGGTTCATCTTCTGCACAGCGCCGGCCGAAACGAGATCGTCTACCTGCGCCTGGACGGCGAGGAGGCCCGGCCTACTTTCCTGCGTCAGATACAGCGCAACCCCGTGACGGACGCCATCCTGCATGTGGACTTCTATCAGATATCGCTCAAGGAGAAGGTGCGGATGGAGGTGCGGCTGGTGCTGGTGGGGACCGCCCCCGCTGAGCAGACTCACGGAGGCACCCTCCTGCATAGCGTGGACCGGATCGCGGTGGAGGGGCTTCCTACGGAGATACCATCCGTCATTGAGGTGGATGTGTCCGGCCTGGATGTGATTGACGCAGCGATCCACGTGCGCGAGCTTAGCGTGCCCGACGAGATAACCGTCCTCAGTGACCCCGAGCAGGTGGTGGCCAAGGTAGCGCCGCCGCAGGTGGAGAAAGAGCCTGAGGAAGAAGAGGTGGAGGAAGTGGAGGGCGAGGTTCCCGAGGGGGAGGAGGGTGCGCCCGAGGCCGAGGAGGGCGCGGAGCCTGCCGCCGAAGACCGCAAGGAGCGCAGAGGCTAGATATTCAGGCTGCGAATCCGATGGGGAGAGCGTCCTGCTCTCCCCATTTTCATTACCTGCCCAGCCTGCGGCCGATGAACTCCCGCATCCCCCTCAGGAACTCACTCGCGGTCAGCCTGCGCCGCCCCTCTCGCTGGGCCGCCAGCACAGCCAGCACTCCCTCCCCCGTGGCCACGCCGAACGCGCCCTGGTCGGTAGCGGGCGGAAGCCCAGCCTGTTGCTCCGCGCTCAGCGCCACCACCGTGCCCGGAGCCGCTCCACCGTCCGCCAGGGGCCAGGCCTCCCATATGTGCAACAGCTTGCCGTCGAGTGTCGTATAGGCGCCCGGCCAGGGGTTGTAGGCACGCACGCGCCGCCAGGTCTCGTCCGCGGCCAGGGACCAGTCGATGGCGCCGTGCTCTTTCTTGAGGAGTGGTGCTTTCGTAGCCAGTGAATGGTCCTGAGGTTGCGGCTCGATCTCGTCGCGTAGCCAGCGGGGCAGCGTCTCCGCCACGAGGTCGGCGGCGACATGGGAGAGTTTCTCCATCAACATCCCCGCGGTGTCTGAGTCGCCGATGGGAAGCCGGCGCTGGGCGAGTATGGGCCCGCTGTCCATGCCCGGGTCCATCAGGATGATGGTGACGCCGGTTTCAGGGTCGCCGGCCAGGATGGCGGCGGGGGCTGGGGAGGCGCCGCGATGTCGGGGCAGGAGGGAGGGGTGGACGTTGAGAACGCCCTTGCTCGGTATCTCCAGAACCTCCTGACGCAGTATCTGGCCGAAGGCCACGCCAACTGCGGCCTCAGGGTGAAGAGAGGCCAGTTCGGCCAGCGTTGATGGGTCGCGCAGGCTGTCCGGCTGGTGGACGGGTAGGCCTATCTCCAGGGCGGCGCTCTTTACGGGTGGCGGAGTTGGGTGACGGCCGCGTCCAGCCGGTCTGTCCGGTTGCGTGTACACCGCCTTGATATCGAACCCATCGTCGACGAGCCGACGCAGGGAGGGGACGGCGAAAGAGGGTGTGCCCAGAAAAACGATGGCCATGATGGTTCGCCCGCCGATTCTAGCACGGGCCGCTTCCGTAACGCGATACAGGCTCCCGCGTTATACTGTCGATGTCTGCAAGAAGAGTAAGTGTCCGTCTCTGGTGGCCGCTCGCGGCGTTACTGTCGGTCGTAGCGGTTTCTGTCGCGTTGGCCTGCAACGGCGATGGTGAGGAGGAACGGACCATCGGCATCAGCTTCACCACCCCGACTGCGGTTCCCAC
>CBDURB010000317.1:0-2331 GCA_965369585.1 uncultured bacterium | reverse complement strand
CATCGATATGTCCCCGCATTAGCTTGGAAACGAAGTTGGCAAAGCGCTCTGGGCTTTGTGTGGTCTGGGATATGATGGCTAGGCGCGACGGTAGATCACCTGGGATAGGGTCCCCGTCTTGTAGGGCCAGGCCGTGTGAGCCGGCCCATCCGAGGACACCCTTAACCTCGCGGTGACGGGCGTCACCGAAGACGACGACCGTGAAGCCGGCCTCCACCATCTTCTTGGCCCAGCGCTGAGAGCGGGTGACGATAGGGCAAGTGGTGTCGACCACTTCCACGCCCCGTGCTCGTGCCTCTTGAAGCACCTCTGGGCCCGCACCGTGGGCGGTGATGGCCACGGGCAGAGAGTTGTCGTCCGGGGACTTGTTAGAGGCGCGCACTCCTTTGTCTTCCAGTTCACGCACCACCTGCGGGTTGTGGACTATGGGTCCCAGGCTTATGATTTCGCCCCGCTCCTCGGTCGCCTTTTCCAGGATGTCGATGGCGCGGCGGACGCCCCAGCAGAAGCCCATATCCTTGGCCAGGAGTATCTCCATCGTTACTGCGTTGCCCCTTTGGTTGCGATCGATCGTGGCTCTGTATCAGCGTATATCCCACGGTACCTCTGGGGTAATAGCTCCGCGATTCGCCTCATGATGATCGCGGCTCCTTCTTCCACCGCCTCCTTGGTGAGCCGCTCCGGTCTGGGCAGGTAGAACGGCTCCCCGTAGCGGATGTGGACCTCTGTCCGCCGAAAGAAATCGCGCGGCAGCTTGATGCCCTCCGTGCCCCAGATGGCGACCGGCAAGATGGGCGTGTTGGTGCGCATGGCGATGAGCGCCGCGCCGGGCTCGCCCTGCCCCAGACCGCTCTCGCCGCTCCGTGTGCCTTCAGGGAACATGCCCAGCACCAGGCCGCGTCGCAGCGCTTCCTGGGACTGCCTCAGCGCTCGCAGGTCAGCCTGGAATCGCCGCACCGGGATACAGCCGAACAGGTGGTACAGGATGCCGACCACGGGGATATCGAACAGCTCTTGCTTGGTCATCCAGATGATGCGCCGTGGCGTGACTCCGGTGAGCACAGAGGGATCCCCCACGTTGAGGTGGTTGCCGGCCAGGATCAGAGCGCCTTTTCGAGGGATATGCTGGAGGCCCTGGATGTCGCGCTTGATGGCCAGCAGGATGAGCAGGTGCACCCAGGTCTTGACGTTGACCCAGTAATACACGGTGAGGAACAGGTTTCTCACTCTGAACCCTCAACGATCTCCATCAGCCGCTGTACAACTTTCTCAAGTGTTAGGCCGTCAGTATCCAGGACGACCGCGTCCTCGGCGGGACGGAGGGGTGACACGGAGCGCTCCGAATCGATCCGGTCGCGGCGGTGCAGGTCTCGTAGCACGTCCTCCTCCGTAAGGTCCATGCCCAGGGCCGATAGCTCCGCGAACCGGCGCCGCGCCCTCTCCTCGACTGAGGCAACCAGATACAGCTTCAGGTCGGCATTCGGCAGCACCACCGTGCCGATGTCACGGCCGGCCATCACTACCGCGTTGCGCCCGGCGAGATCCCGCTGCAACTTAACGAGGGCATTGCGTACTCCTGCTACCCTCGATACCAACGAGACCGCCGCTTCTACCTCCGGTTGGCGGAGAAAGCGAGTGATGTCTTGCCCGTCCACGAAGATGGTCGACGGCTCGATGCTTTCCGGGGTAGGGGGTCCGACGTCTATGCTGAGGGATGCCGCAAGATCGCTGAGGGTGTCCTCGTCGCTGAGGTCAACGCCGCGGTGCAACGCCGTCCAGGTCATAGCCCGGTAGATCGCTCCTGTATCCAGGAACGGATAGCCGAGCTGGACGCCGATCTCGCGACCGACGGTGCTCTTGCCCGCCGCCGCTGGCCCATCTATAGCGATAACCCGCGGTGTGTCTGTACTCTGCCGCGAGCCTTTCGCTTTCGTAGACTCGGCTGCGGCTGCCCTATCACTCATCGCTATTGATTATAGGTGACGTTCGTTTCTCTCAGCAAGGCGAGCTCTGCGCCAAGCGCTGCCCGCCATGACCGTGAGTCCGGCCGCGGGCACTCCGAAAGCAAGGAGCAGCGGCCACAGCGGGCGGCCGCTGCTGGCGGCGAGGGTGGCAGACTGCTCCCACTCCTGTCTGACGTTAGCGAGAGCTGCTGGGCCTGTCCAAACGCCCAGAACCTCGGCGTCAGCCACCTGCTGGGCGTTCCCGGTTGCCGTGTTGCCCCCGTCGTCCGTCGCGCTTCGAATCTGCTGCCCGCCGTCCGAGTCGCCCTCGGCTGGCGGCGCGGCCGCTCCCTCAAACCGAACGTCGTCGAAATAGACCGCTACGGGC
>CBDURB010000316.1:0-2343 GCA_965369585.1 uncultured bacterium | reverse complement strand
CACGCAGGCTACACAAGACGACGGAGCCCCAGGAGCGGGCGTTCCTGGTGGCCGCCGAGGTCAAGCGCGGCGACGGACGGGCCGGCAGGTCGGCCGACCTTCGGCGCTGGAGTACGCAGGCCTCGCTGGATGAGCTGGCTCTTCTGGCGGACACCGCGGGAGCGCGGGTAGTGGGTTACGCCCTGCAGCGGCTGGAGCGGCCCAACTCGGCGACGTACATCGGCCGGGGCAAGGTGCAGGAGATCGCCTCGCAGCAGGGCTCGCTGGACTACACCACCGTCATCTTCGATGACGAGCTGTCGCCATCCCAGCAGCGGACGCTTGAGAAGGAGCTGGAGGTGAAGGTGCTGGACCGCACGGCGCTGATCCTGGACATCTTCGCCCAGCACGCGCGCACGAGGGAGGGCCGGCTGCAGGTGGAGCTGGCCCAGCACGAATACATCCTGCCCCGCTTGCGGGGCCAGTGGTCTCACCTGGAGCGGCTGGAGGGCCGAATCGGCACGCGCGGGCCGGGCGAGACGCAGCTGGAGACGGACCGGCGGCTGATCCGGAACCGGATATCGGCGCTGAAGCGGCAGATCGAGCAGGTCCGGCGGCAGAGGGCGCTGCACCGTCGCCAGCGGGCGAGGCAGGGGATGCCGGTGATCTCGCTGGTGGGCTACACGAACGCGGGCAAGAGCACGCTAATGCGGACGTTCTCAGGGGCGGACGTGCTCGTGGAGGATCGGTTGTTCGCCACTCTGGACCCGGTGACGCGTCGGGTGAGGCTGCCATCGGGGAACATGGTGCTGCTGACGGACACGGTGGGGTTCATCCAGAAGCTGCCGACGCAGTTGGTGGCGGCGTTTAGGGCCACACTGGAGGAGATGACGGAGGCGACGCTGATGCTGCACGTGGTGGACGTAACGCATCCGGACGCCGTGCAACAGGCCGAGACGGTGGAGGCGACGCTGGCAGAACTGGAGCTGGCGGGGAAGCCGTTGCTTACGGTGCTCAACAAGGCCGATCTGCTTATCGAAGGGAACGGCGCATCGCTGGCGGAGGCGTTGGCGGCGGAGGCGACGCAGGCGTTGCTGGAGCCGTGGGGCGCCGATGCGTTGGTGATCTCGGCGGCGAAGGGGTGGGGGATGGAGGAGATGGGGCGGCGGCTAGAGGTGTCGCTGGCGGAGGCGGCGTCGGAGGGCATCTAAGCGAGGCCGGGATATAGGTTTGGTCGTCAGCGAATGCTCACGGCATTCAAATCAGTGGCCACCGCAGCCATACCAGGGCTTCTCGTCCATCTCAACGTCGAGACCCGTGTTGAACTTGTTCAAGCCGTTGAACACGTCGATGACCGCAGCCACCTCTGTGATGCCATCGTCGTCCAAACCGTATTTCCCCACCGCGCCGGTGTAGACGGTGATGCAATAGGCACACCCGTTCATCGTTGATACAGTGAGGGCAATGATCGCCTTGGTCAGGTCATCAAGTTTACCTGTCTGGCCCATTATCGCCTGGATCTTGTTCCAGCTCGCTTCGAGGTAGGCCGGGTTGCGAGCCATGGTCTTGTACATGTTTGGCACGAAGTCGATGCCGAGCGACTCCTTGATGTCGTCGTAGATCTCCTTGACTTTTCCTGTCGCCGTCTCTTGTTCAATCATCTCGACTGAGGCCATGTTGATTGCTCCTCGTCTATACCAGGTCGCCGCGAATCCGGTCGAACTCCTCCTTGGTGATCTCACCCCTGGCCAGGCGCTCCTTGGCGATGTCGAGAGGGCTTTGTCCCTTGTCGCGGCCACCAGTGGCAACAACGCTTCCGAACAGTTAGTGTGAATTCACCCCTCTCGGCCTAAACGCGTAGTACCACGCCACACCTGCACCAATCAACGTCGAACCACCGAGCACACAACCAACTCCGCACCAAAGTATGCCCTCGGCTCCAGCGGCGAATGCAATCAAACAGCCTACACCACACAATAGGACGATGGAGCCGAGTGCTGTCCAAATTCCGCTGATTGTAGCTCTGAGGATGTCACGACTAGCGTCGTTCAATGGTTGCCTCCTAGACAGTTATCGGATACTCCGCACCCTTCGGTGGCTCGTGCTTCATAGGCTAGGTCACTCGCCCGCTTGTGTATCAGCGTCAGCGGCCGCCGATTCGTCCGCCGGGCGCGGCGGGCGGAGCCGACGAGAGCGCCCTCGGCTCGGATCTGTTCGATAAGGATCTCCTTGACTTTTCCCGTCGCCGCCTCTTCTTCAATCATCTCGACTGAGGCCATGTGACCCTCCGGTATCGCTATGCTAGGTCACCGCGAATCCGGTCGAACTCCTCCTTGGTGATCTCACCCCTGGCCAGGCGCTCCT
>CBDURB010000315.1:0-2357 GCA_965369585.1 uncultured bacterium | reverse complement strand
TTCCTCATCGTAGACCACCTCCATGCCCCTTCCTCCAAGCACGTAGGAAGGCCTGACCATTAGCGGATATCCGATACGCCCGGCAACCACTAACGCCTCAGCAAGATCGATGGCCATCCCTGATTCCGGCATTGGTATATCCAGCTTCTCCATTATTTGGCGAAAGCGGTCTCTATCCTCGGCCAAGTCTATGGTCTCCGGAGAGGTGCCTAGGATTTTGACTCCAGCCTTGGCCAACTCGTGGGCAATGTTGAGGGGTGTTTGACCGCCGAACTGGATGATTACGCCTTCGGGCCTTTCCTTTTCGTAGATTCTTAACACATCCTCAATGGTAAGTGGCTCAAAGTACAGCTTGTCCGAGGTATCGTAGTCTGTTGAAACCGTCTCCGGGTTACAATTCACCATGATGGTTTCATATCCCTCATCCCGCAGAGCGATAGCCGCGTGGACGCAGCAGTAATCAAACTCGATTCCCTGGCCGATACGGTTGGGGCCTCCGCCCAGTATCATCACCTTGCGCCGGGGGCTGCTTTCGGTAATGTCCGGGGCGTTATAGGTGGAGAAGTAATAGGCTGCATCCTCTACGCCACTAACCAGAACCGGTTCAAAACCCCCCATGACACCCAGCGAGATACGCTTACGGCGAATCTCCTTTTCAGGCACGCCCAAAATCTGCGAGAGATACCTGTCAGCGAAGCCGTCCTTCTTGGCCTGGATTAGCAAGTCATCGGGCAACTCCTCGCCTTTGTACCGAAGGATTTCTTCCTCAAGCTCGACCAGTTCCTTCATCTTATTGATGAACCAGGGCTTGATGTATGTTTTTCGATACAATTCATCCACATCGGCACCCTTGCGCAGGGCCTCGTACATAATGAACTGCCGTTCGCTAGTGGGCTGGTTGAGCATATCCATCAGTTCGGCCAGCGGTTTCTGGTTGAAATCCCTGGCGAATCCCAGTCCATAACGACCTTGCTCCAGTGAGCGAATAGCCTTCTGAAACGCTTCTTTATAGTTCTTACCGATACTCATCACCTCGCCAACAGCCCGCATTTGGGTGCCGAGTTTGTCCTCGGCGTCCCTGAATTTCTCAAAGGCCCAGCGGGCGAATTTGACGACCACGTAATCGCCGGACGGCGTGTACTTCTCCAGGGTGCCATCCCGCCAATAAGGGATTTCATCCAAGGTGAGGCCGGCGGCCAACTTTGATGAAACCAGGGCGATGGGGAAGCCAGTTGCTTTCGAGGCAAGCGCCGAAGAACGCGAAGTGCGCGGATTTATCTCAATTACTACCACGCGACCCGTTTCAGGGTCGTGGGCAAATTGGATGTTTGTACCGCCGATAACCTGTATGGCCTCTACTATCCTGTAGGAGTAATCCTGGAGACGCTCCTGTAGCTTCTTATCTATGGTTAACATGGGCGCCGTACAAAAGGAGTCGCCAGTATGGACGCCCATGGCGTCGACGTTTTCAATGAAACAGACGGTGATCATCTGGTTTTTAGCATCCCTGACGACCTCCAATTCCAGCTCCTCCCAACCCAAGACAGACTCCTCAACCAGTATCTGGCCGATAAGGCTAGCGCTGATACCGCGGCTGGCTACGATGCGCAGTTCTTCTACGTTATAAACGAGACCGCCACCGGTGCCACCCATTGTATAGGCGGGACGGATAACCACCGGGTAGCCGAGCTCCGCAGCCACCTTTTCGGCATCCTCAACGCTATATACGGCGGTGCTATGCGGCATCTCTATGCCCAGTTCATTCATCGTTTTTTTGAAAGTTATCCTGTCCTCGCCGCGCTCAATGGCATCCATATCGACGCCTATTATCTTGACCCCGTATTTTTCAAGCACACCGGCACGTGCCAGTTGGGAACTGAGGTTGAGGCCGGTTTGGCCGCCAAGGTTAGGCAGCAGGGCATCGGGGCGCTCTTTCTCAATGATTTGGGTCATCCGCTCAAGATTCAATGGCTCGATATAGGTAACATCAGCCATGCCGGGATCGGTCATTATAGTAGCTGGGTTTGAGTTCACCAGTACGATTTCATAACCAAGCTCACGCAGTGCTTTGCAGGCCTGTGTCCCGGAGTAGTCGAACTCACAGGCTTGCCCGATAACTATGGGCCCGGAGCCGATTATCATAACCTTGGTGATATCTTCCCTTCGGGGCATGAGAGAACCTCCTTGCCATTTCCTAAATCATATACTTTGAATTATACAGGACAGGCTCCCTCAGGAGTATAGAATTGAGCCATTATTTGACCAATCCCAATATATATTTCCATTGTTTTGCCTGATCACCCTCCAATGACACAAGGATTATAATTTCGTGAGCTGGTTGGGGTTAGGTAGCACCC
>CBDURB010000314.1:0-2357 GCA_965369585.1 uncultured bacterium | reverse complement strand
AGTGGCGCGCTCGGCGGGACTCGAACCCACGGCCTCAGCCTCCGCAAGGCTGCGCTCTATCCAACTGAGCTACGAGCGCGCAAGATTGGGGCCAGCCATATGGCCCCTTTACGTCACGTGGTGCCGAAGGCGGGATTTGAACCCGCACGCCCTTTCGGACACTGCGCCCTGAACGCAGCGCGTCTGCCATTCCGCCACTTCGGCGCGATTCTTCTAAGTGGTGGGCGGTGCAGGACTTGAACCTGCGACCTCTTGCGTGTGAAGCAAGCGCTCTCCCAACTGAGCTAACCGCCCGCCGCCATTGCGATTGTAGAGCCGCCCGTTTGAAGGCGTCAAGGTAGCGGGAGAAAGACTGGTAGCAGGGGCGGGAATCGAACCCGCGACACATGGCTTATGAAGCCACTGCTCTAACCGCTGAGCTACCCTGCCACCGATGGCGAGTGTAGCAACGAGACAGCAGGCCGGTCAACAGCCTGCCGCCGGGTAGTGGCGCTTGATAGAATGGGTGTGCGATGGCCACCGCAGCCCCCAATCAGTTACGGGAGCAGGTGCGCGCCCTGCCGGCGCGCCCAGGCGTCTATATCTTCCGTAACGCTAAGGGCGACGTGATCTACGTGGGGAAGGCGGTCTCCCTCAGGAGCCGCGTGCGCTCCTACTTCGGTTCGCCTCAGAGCCTGGAGGCGAAGACGCGACGCCTGGTGGAGAAGATCACCGATATGGAGTACGTCGTCACCGCCAGCGCCCAGGAGGCGCTTATCCTGGAGGCGAGCCTGGTCAAGCGCCACCAGCCGTTCTTCAACATTCGCCTCAAGGACGATAAGCACTACCCGTACCTGAAGATCGACCTGTCCGAGGAGTGGCCCCGGGTGGAGATCACGCGGCGGGTACTGGACGACGGCGCCCGCTACTTCGGGCCCTACGCCTCGGCCGGTTCGGTCCGGCGCACGCTGAACCTGGTGAAGAAGCTGTTCCCCTGGCGCTCCTGCACCAAGACGATTACCGGCAACGACCCTCGCCCCTGCCTGGACTATTACATCCAACGCTGCATCGGCCCCTGCGCCTCGCTCTGCTCCAAGCAGGAATACGACGAAGTCGTCCGGCAGATGATCCTGTTCCTGGAGGGGCGCACGGAGGAGGTGACGCGAGACCTCCGTCGCAGTATGGGGGAGGCGTCCACGAGCCTGGAGTACGAGCGGGCGGCCCGCCTGCGCGACCAGGTCCACGCCATCGAGCGGACGACGGAGCGACAGGTGATGGAGGTGGTGGAGCGGGTGGACATGGACGTGTTCGGCCTGGCCCGCCACGGCGGGGAGGCCGGCGTGCAGGTGTTCTTCGTGCGGCGGGGCAACGTGATCGGCCGCGATACGTTCGCCCTGGACGGGGCCACGGACGAGCCGGAGGCCGAGGTGCTGGCCAGCTTCCTGAAGCAGTTCTACCAGTCGGCGGCGTACGTGCCGAAGCGGGTGCTCCTCCCCTTCCCTGTGAGCGACCAGACCCTCATCCAGGAGTGGCTGTCGCAGCGGCGGGGGAAGAAGGTGGAGGTGCTGGCGCCGCAGCGGGGCGATAAGCGAGCGCTGGTGCAGACCGCCGTGGAGAACGCCCGCGAGTCGCTACAGGCGGCGCGGGCGAAGTGGCTGGCGGACAGCGGCAAGGCGCGCGAGGCGCTGGGGCAGCTAGAGCAAGAGCTGAACCTGCCCTCGCCGCCGGAGCGGATCGAGTGCTACGACATCTCGAACATCCAGGGCACGTCCGCCGTGGGGTCGATGGTGGTGTTCATCGAGGGACGGTCGCAGCCGGCGGAGTACCGACGCTTTCGCATCAAGTCCGTGGCCGGGCCGGACGACTTCGCGATGCTACAGGAGGTGCTGCGTCGCCGGTTCAAGCGCACGGCGGAGGTGATAGAGGAGCGGGCGAAGGCGGGGGCCGACGCGGACGAGTCGTTCGGGGCGGTGCCGGACCTGGTGATCGTGGACGGGGGTAAGGGGCAGGTGTCGGCGGCGCACGACGAGATGCGCAACCTGGGGGTGGGCCACATCCCGCTGGCGGGGCTGGCCAAGAAGTTTGAGGAGCTTTATGTGAAGGACGTTTCGGAGCCGATAGTGCTGCCGCGGACGTCGCAGGCTCTGTACCTGGTGCAGCGCATCCGCGACGAGGCACACCGGTTCGCGATCACGTATCACCGCAAGGTGCGGGCGAAGGCGGGGATGCGGTCGGCGCTGGACTCGATCTCGGGCGTGGGCCCGAAGCGGAAGAAGGCGCTGCTGCGGAAGTTCGGCTCCCTGAAGGCGGTGCGGGAGGCGAAGGTGGAGGAGATCGCGGCGACGCCGGGGTTCACGCGCTCGCTGGCGGAGAAGGTG
>CBDURB010000313.1:0-2360 GCA_965369585.1 uncultured bacterium | reverse complement strand
GGTGTGAAAGGAGCGGTAGCGTGGACCTCGCCATCGTCGGGCCTGCCCAGTCCGGCAAGACTACCGTCTTCAACGCCCTCGCCGCCGGCCACGCCCAGCACGGCGACGCCCGCCACGAGCAGCTGGCCGCGGTCAAGATCCCCGACGAGAGGCTGGAGAGGCTGGCGCGGCTGGTGGAGGCGAAGAAGGTCACCCCTCTGGAGCTGCGGCTGCACGATCTGCCGACTCTGTTCCTGCCTGCCGGCGGGCACGGTGAGAAGGGGCGCGCCGCCTCCGGCGAGGCGGCGGAGGCGCTTTCCCGCGCCGATGGCCTGATCCTGGTTGTGCGGGCGTTCCGGCGGGCGGACATGCCCCACCCGCGCGGAGATGTCGACCCTGCCCGCGATATCGACGAGTTCCGGTCGGAGATGGTCCTGCACGACCAGGGCATCGTGGAGCGGCGGCTGAAGAAGCTGGACATCACCGTGCGCTCTGCGCGGCCGGGAGAGCGGGAGGAGGGGCAGCGAGAGCAGGCTCTGCTTCAGCGCATCCGTCAGCACCTGGAGGATGGCCGGTCCCTGCGTGATAGCGTGGAAGGCAGAGATGAGGCCAAGGCGCTGGCCAACTACGGGCTGCTCACCTTGAAGCCGGTGCTGATCCTGATAAACCTGGACGAGGAGGATATCGCGAAGGAGGCGGAGATCGAGGGCGACTACCGTGGTCGCTACGGCTCAGGGGGCACCTTTGTGGGGGCGATGTGCGCGCGTCTGGAGGCCGAGCTGGGGGAGCTGGAGCCGGAGGAGGCGGCCGAGTTCCGCCGCGAGATGGGGGCGACGGAGCCGGCGGCGACACGCGTCCTGGCGCAGACTCAGGAGGTGCTGGGGCTCGTCACGTTCTACACGCCCGTGGGGACGGAGTGTCGCGCCTGGGCGGCGCCGGCGGGGACGACAGCCGTGGAGGCGGCCGGGCGCATCCACACCGATATGGAGCGCGGCTTCATCCGCGCCGAGGCGATCGGCTGGGAGGAGCTGATGGGGATCGGCTCCTTCGCGGAGGCGAAGAAGCAGGGACGGCTGCGCAGCGAGGGGAAGCAGTACGTGGTCCAGGACGGCGACGTGCTGCACATCCTGTTCCACGTCTAGCCTGCGATGCGCAGGCAGCCGGGCCGGTTGAAGGCCGCTATAATCTACACACGATGGTGAGAGCGGACGTAGCGGCGCAGATACTGGCTGAGGTGATGTCGGCACAGAGCGCTGGGCCGGCGGCGGTGCTGGCCACCGTGATCCAGGCACCAGCCAAGAGTTCGGTGGCCGTGGGCGCCAAGCTGCTGCTGCGGCGGGACGGCAGCTCGCTGGGCGCGCTGGGCGGGGGTGCGCTGGAGGCGGCGGTGCTGGCCGATGGCGGTGATGCGTTTCGTCGCCACGGCGTGGAGTCGCTGTTCTACTCGCCGGGCGGCGCCCGAATTACCCGTCGCGAGGCGGAGTCGGGCTCCGGCGGGTATCAGGTGATGCTGGAGGTGCACGAACCACCGGCCACGCTGGTCATCGTCGGCGGCGGTCACATCGGCAAGGCGCTGGCGACGATCGGCGACCTGTGCGGGTTCTCCGTGGTCGTTGTGGACGACCGGCCCGAGTACGCCAGCCAGGAGCGCTTTCCGGAGGCCGACCGCGTGATCTGCGGCGGTTTCGCCGAGGTGCTGCGCGAGCTGCCGATCGACGCCAACAGCTATATCGTCACCGTGACCCGAGGCCACAAGCACGATGAGGTCAGCCTGCGCCAGGTGGCGGAGTCGGAGGCGGCCTACGTGGGGATGATCGGCTCGAGGCGACGGGTGAGCGCCGTCCTCCAGCACCTGATCGACGAGGGGCTGGACGCGGAGGCGGTGCGGCGGGTGCACACGCCGATCGGGCTGGACATCGGTGCGGAGACGCCGGAGGAGATAGCCGTCGCCATTATGGCGGAGGTGGTCCAGGTGCGCAGGGGCGGCAGCGGCAAGCCAATGCGGGAGGTGAAGAAGGCGCGAAGGGGAGTCGCCCCCGCGGAGCGGGTGCCGGAGGGAGAGTAACCCAGCCCCTTTACCCCCTCCCGCCGCGCGTCGTACGATATACCTCGCCGTGAACGAAGTGTTCGATGAGCTACAGCGCTCCCTGGCCGAGGGCCGGCCGGTTGTGCTGGCGACCGTGGCCGCGACGCGCGGCTCGACGCCGCGGCGGGCCGGCGCGCGCATGATGGTGCGCACGGATGGCAGCTTCTGCGGCACGATCGGCGGTGGCTGCGGTGAGGCTGAGGTCTGGTCGGAGGCGATGGAGGCGCACCGCGACGGCCGCCCCCGCCTGATGCAGGTGGACCTGACCACCCCCACGGACGGGGAGGACAAGATC
>CBDURB010000312.1:0-2373 GCA_965369585.1 uncultured bacterium | reverse complement strand
GCCATCCTGGCCATAGAGGATTCGGGCATCCCCTTCGACGAGATCGACGGCCTGCTTACCCAGCCGATACCTGAGACGCAGATGCTGGCCCCCTCCACAATGATCGAGTTCCTGGGTGTCGGCGCTAACTACGCCGAGGTCGTCGACTTGGGCGGGGCCACAGGCGCCGGGATGGTCTGGCGGGCGGCGAGCGCCATCGCCGAGGGTCTGTGTACTACCTGTCTCTGCCTGACCGGGGCGCGGAGGGAACAGCGGCCGGGAGGCCGCGGGGGCATGGGCTGGGGCGGCATGCGGGACCGCTCGCCCTACGCCGAGTTCGAGGTGCCGTATGGGGCCATCGGCGCCAACTTTGGCTACGCCCAGATCGCCATGCGCTATATGCACGAGTACGAAGTTAAGCCGGAGCAGCTGGCCAAGATCGCGGTGCATCAGCGCTACAACGCCTGCGCCAACCCCGACGCCATCTTCTACGGCCAGCCGATCAGCGTGGAGGACGTCCTGAACTCGCCATTGATCGTGGATCCCCTGCACATGCTGGAGATCGTGATGCCCGCCGCCGGGGCAGCGGCACTGGTGATCACCTCAGCGGAGAAGGCGCGCACCCTCACGAACAGCCCAGCCTACATCATGGGCGCCGGCGAGCGCTGCACCCACAAGGCCGTCACCTATGCCCCCAGCCTGACTGATACAGCCATCAGGGAGGCCAGCGATACCGCCTTCAAGATGGCGGGCATCCGGCGGGAACAGATCGGCCTCGCCTCCATCTACGACTGCTATACGATTACCGTCCTTTTGACGCTGGAGGACGCTGGCTTCTGCGGCAAGGGAGAAGGCGGCGTGTTTGTGGAGGAACACGACCTCCGCTACCAGGGTGACTTCCCCGTCAACTCTCACGGTGGCCAGCTCTCCTTCGGCCAGCCGGGGCTGGCGGGCGGGATGAGCCACGTCACGGAGGCGGCCCGCCAGGTCCAGGGCCGCGCCGAAGAGCGGCAGGTGAAGGACCTGGAGTTCGCTTTCGTCAACGGGAACGGCGGCATCATGAGCGAGCAGGTCAGCCTGGTCCTGGGGAGAAACCCGTGACCAGCGAGAAGGCCCCGGCGCAGCGTTTCCTCCCCGCGCCCACCGCGTTGAACCAGCCCTTCTGGGAGGCCGCTCGCCGCCACGAGCTCATGATCCAGCGCTGCTCCGCTTGCGAGGCGCACGTCTTCTACCCCCGTTATAATTGCCCCCGTTGCGGTAGCCTCGATCTTCAGTGGGTGAAGGCTTCTGGGCGCGGGAAAGTCTACACCTACACCGTGGCCCGCCGGCCAACCCATCCGGCGTTTGCGGAGCGGGTGCCTTACGTCATCGCTATCGTCGAGCTCCAGGAGGGGCCCCGCATGACCACTAACATCGTAGGCTGTGACCCCGATTCGGTACGGATCGACATGGAAGTGGAGGCGACCTTCGAGGATGTGTCCGCTGAGATCTCCCTGGTGATGTTCAGGCCGGTGGGACGCTAACGTCTCGGACTCTGGTCCAGGCGTCCCCGCGTCATTCCACCTTGGTCACCTCCACGCGGGTATCGCGGTCGTTATGGCCGGGTTGGAGGATGGCGGGCGTGTGCTGGATATGGAAATAGCCACCCGCCAGCTCGACGGGGTTCATCGGCGTGGGGATCACATTGCGCTGTCCCATTCCGCCCTGAAACTGGTAGTTCTCCCACCCGTGATACACGATCACCTGGCCGGGGCGGACCGCGGGCGAGACCTTGACGCGGATGAGGTACTCGCCGATATCGTTGTGCACCCGGACCAGGTCATGGTTCTCGATGTGCCGCTTCATCACGTCGAAGGTGGACATGAACATCACCGGCTCGCCACGTTCCAGATCGAGCGTAAGAGCGTTGGTGCGGAAGAAGCTGTGGATGCTGTGACGGTTGTGCCCGCCCGTCATGACGAGCGGGAAGTCACCCCCGGACTTCGGCGGATCCTTGTGAACGGGCAGCTCCTCGCCCAGGTCCAGGTACCACGGGTGGTCGATGTAAAACTGGATGCGGCGAGTGAGGGTGGGCCAGGGCATCTTCTTCTGCGTCCGCCAGGTCTGTGGGATAAACGTCTCGTTTGGTCGCATGTCGCCGGCGTTTCCGAAGCTGCCCGGGTGCGACCCTAAGCCCTGGATGCGCTGGAAGCCCTTCTGCTTGAAGCCCTCCCAGCTAGGGATCCCCAGATGCTTGGAAGCGTTGACGACGGCCTCGGCAACTTTCTCGTGGTCGGCGGCTGTGAACTTGTTTCCGAACGTCAGGCGGCGCGCGACGCCATCGAGGCGGCGAGGCTTCCTGCTGGCATCGAGGTACTTCACCTCGCCGCGTGCGCGCCCCCGCTCCTCCAACTT
>CBDURB010000311.1:0-2402 GCA_965369585.1 uncultured bacterium | reverse complement strand
TGCCCGCTGTACAGCCGCTTCCCGGAGCTGGAGGAGCGGCTGCCCCGGCTCGATCTGTGCGGGGGCTCCAGCCCAGTGCGCCCTCTCAGCGCCCTGGAGCAGCACCTGGACCGGTCCGGCCTGTGGATCAAGAACGACGGCCTGCTCGGCGCCGCATACGGCGGCAACAAAGTACGGAAGCTGGAGTTCATCCTCGCCGATGTGCTCCGTCGCCGCGCTTCGACTGTCCTCACCTTCGGCGGCACCGGCAGTCATCACTGCCTCGCCACAGCCATCTACGCCCGCGAACTTGGGATCCGGGTAGCCGCTGTCCTCCTGGAGCAGCCGGAGACGGACGAGGTGCGGGCCAACCTTCGCCTGCTCGACTCTTTCGGCGCCCGCACGGTGCGTGCGGGCAGCCTTCCCGCGGCCATAGCGCGGGCGGCCTGGCTGGCCCTCCGCTGTACGGAATTCGGCTTGCCCCCGCGCCTGCCGTACCTGCTCTGGGTCGGCGCATCGACACCGCTGGGCTGCGTCGGCTTTGTCAACGCAGCGCTGGAGATGGCTGACCAGGTCCGCGAACGTCTCCTGCCGGAGCCGCGGGCGGTGCTGCTGCCCCTGGGTTCCAACGGCACCGCCGCCGGCCTCCTCTTAGGGCTGAGGCTGGCCGGCCTCGACACCTCCGTCATCGCTGTCCGGGTGAGCAACATGCCAACCGTCGGCGCCCGCGGCGTGGCCCGCCTGGCTAACGCCACGGCCCGCCTTCTGCGCCAGCGCGGGGCCCCTATCCCGTCTCGCCCCTTCCACCCCGACGATCTCACCGTCATTTCGGACGCCGAGGCGCGGCGCTACGGCCATCCCACGCGGAAGGGCGAAGAAGCTAAGGAGCTCCTTTCACGCCTTGAAGGGTTGACTCTAGATTCCACCTACACCGCCAAGGCGGTCGCCTCCCTCATCGAGCGGCCTGACCTACCGCAGCCGCTACTGTACTGGCACACGCTTAACGCCCATACGCTCCCAACTGCCGAATAGCGTGGGGTCGCACCCCACGCATGATGCGGCTACACCTGACAGACTAGTTCGCCATCAGATGACACCATGTTCCTAGATTATGGCTGCCTCCGAGAGCACGTCCGCGCGCCCGCTGCGCGGCACGTTGCATAGCCTGGCCAACTGGACGGTACTGTTCCGGGTTGGCGACAACATCTTCGTCACCTTCGGCCTGTTCGCGGCCGTTGGCGCCTTCTTAGGCGGCCTCTGGGCATCGGCGCTTCTCTTGGGTCTGGGCCTCCCCCTGATCGATGTGACGCTACTCCTCACCGCCATCATCGTCGGCCACATCGTCCTCGCCCGCGCCTTCCTGCTGCCGTGGCGCCTGCGCAGCCTCGTCCAGCGGCCCGGCGAGGTTCTGCGTACGGTGGAGTTCGCCTCCTGGGGTGGCTTCATCGCCATCGCCCTCGGGCTTGTACTGTACGCAGTATTATCGGGCCGGTCACTGCTAGGGCTCATTGACGCGGCCGCTTTGGGGGGCACCCTCGGTCACGTCGCCGGCCGCATCGGCTGCTTCACGCTTGGCTGCTGCTTCGGCCGGCCTAGCGCCTCCCCGCTCGCCGTGCGTTATGACAACCCGCTGGCGAAGGCCGCTCGCTCTGCTGGCCTGCGGGGCATCCCTATCCACCCCGTCCCCCTGTACGAAGCCATCTTCCTCCTCGGCCTCTTCCTCCTCCTCAACGTCATCGCCCTCACCGGCAGCCGCGAAGGCGTTCCCGCCGCCATCTATCTCATCACCTACGGCAGCGGACGCTTCCTCCTGGAGTTCCTTCGCTACAACCCGGCCGGCGACTATATCGGGCCTTTGCCCCGTAACCAGTGGCTGAGCCTACTGCAAGCGGGAGCGGGTGTCGCCTTGCTTGCGGCGTTGAGCACCGCTTCCGGCCCGGCCTCACCCTCCATTGCGGAAGCCGATGCTCGGGCTCTGCTCCTCCTCCCTCTCCTCGCCGCCTGTGCCGCCATAGTGTTCCTCGCCTACTCGTTCCATCGCGGGTCCATAGGCCGCTGGTAACCCCCCACATGGCGCCCCTCCAAGGCAACACCAGCACGATTCGGCCGCCCCTGGACACACGGTTGCCTCACCGCTACACTGACGACTCGTGAAGGTCCACGAACACCAGGCCAAGGAGCTCCTCGCCCGATACGGCGTCCCCGTCCCCCGCGGCCGCGTCGCCGCCTCTCCCGACGAGGCTGCGGCCATCGCCGCCGACCTCGCCGTCCCCGTCGCCGTCAAGGCCCAGATCCACGCCGGCGGCCGCGGCAAGGGTGGCGGCATCAAGCTCGCCGATACCCCGGACGAAGCCCGCAAGGCCGCCGCTGACATCATCGGCATGCAGCTCGTCACTCACCAGACCGGCCCCGAAGGACGCCTC
>CBDURB010000310.1:0-2428 GCA_965369585.1 uncultured bacterium | reverse complement strand
GGGTGCCCCGCCAAACCTCTGGCGCCAGCCTCTGGCTCCGGTTCTCGCCGGCATCTCCGAATTGGTGTTCGATGATGCCCTGTTCACCCTTCGCCTCATATACGCCGCCTCGCTGACCTCCGCCACGTGGTTCGTCTTCTTGACCGCTCGCCGCATGATGGGGGCAGGCGTGGGGCTGCTGGCAGCGGGACTTACCGCAACGAGCCCCGCGCTTCTGGTAGCCCTGGCACAGCGTCACACGATCAGTGACGGTCTGCTGCTGGGAATCATCGCTCCAGCGATGTACTGTGTCCTGGTGGCCGGGGAGACCCGCAGCTTCCGCTACTACGCCTGGGCTGGTCTGCTTCTGGGCCTCGCCTTCATGGCGAATGCGGCCGGCCCGCTGTACCTGGCAGCCGCGGCTCTCTGGCTGCTCTTTGTGCGACATCATTCCGGCCGAACCGAGGATACGGCGGAAGCGGGGAGCTGGATACGGCGGCACCAAACCGTATCCGGTGTCGCGCTGGTGGTCGTGCTCTTCGCCGCCATCTCGGCGCCCTATGTCACATACTTGTCGGTACAGAAGGGCGAGTTCACCATTAACGGCCAGGGCATCTACACTTTCTACTCGGCGGAGGGCTTTGTGTACGCGCTTCCGGGGGCCGACACGGAGGAGGTCGGCTACCAGCAGGCTATCAAGAAGTACGGTACGCCTGAAGAGAACGGGTTCAGCATCGCTCGTGCCATCCTCAGGAACCCTTCTGCCTTTGGTGAGCGCGTGGAGCTGAACCTTAATACCCTCACACAGAGGTTTAGCTTCAAAGAGCTGTTCCCGATGGCGCTTATTCCATTCGTGGTGATTGGTCTCTTCTTCTCTCGATGGCGTGCCAGACGGGGAGTCCTTCTCGTTGTCCTCTTCGGCCTGCCGATCTTCGCCTACCTGGCCCAGCACACGGATCCCCGCTACCTCGCCCACGCTGTGCCATCGGCGGCCATCCTTGCGGCGATAGGACTGCGTCAAACCGCCGCACGAGTACGACGCTACGCTGGTAATCCGTGGACTTTCGCCGCTGTGATCGCCATCGCGGTGGCCGGACTGGCCTACCTGTGGACTGATGGGACGGTTGATTACTGGCAGCGGACGTCGCGCGCTGCCTCGGATCCCGCCCAAGGACTTGCCGAGGCGCTCCGCAGTGACCTGGGCGTCTCGCCGGACGATACCATAAAGACCGCTACGGAAGGCTGCATCTCCGGCCTTGCGCTGGCCTACTACGCGGACACCGGATACTCCTGGAACATCTCCACCGATCCATCTGTCTATCCACGCGCGACCGTATTTAGTATGCGGAATTTCCCAGGCGTGGACTATCGGGTTATTTGCAAGGAGCAGGCTGCGCGGCTCACCTTCTTCTCGGACCCACTTCTCATCTACAAGGATCCGCAGGTGGGCCCTGTCTGGGTGTACGACGGCCATGCGGACTTCGCCGTCAGCCTACTCCGCGGATTCCTTGATTCGAGGCCGAACTCGGCGGAATTTCGAACGGATGTCTTTGAAATCGACGAGCAGATCAAGCCAGTGCTATTCATGGCGGACCCCCTTCCGCGAAGCGCCTCGCTGGCGGTGACGGTGGACCGCCCTCTGGCGTTCCAAGGCGACGTGGCGACGTCGCCCGATAGCTGGTCGCTCCCGGGCGATGGCGTCCGCTTCACGGTTCTCATTGTGGATGGGAGTGGCGACGAACGCGAAGGCTTTGACCTTTGGATAGATCCCAAGAACAACACGGGTGATAGGCGCTGGCATCACTTCTCAGTGGACTTGTCGCCCTACGTCGGCCAGACGGTTGAACTGGTGCTGACCGTAGAGAGCGGGGGCAACTCCGAGTTCAACCACGCTGGGTGGGCGGATATGCGGCTTACCCCCCTTGAGGGCAGCTAGTGTCAGCCTGCGGCGTGCGAGAGAAGTGGCGCGGGCGATTGGACCGCCTGGTCCACCATGAGTTGTTGGTGGCCGTGGTGGTACTTACGGCGGTCCTGGCGCTGGCCTTCCCAGAGATAGTATTCGGTGGCAAGACGCTGCTCGGGGGGTCTGCCGGCGTCATGGGCCTGGCTCCCCCCTACGGCTATGATGGTGACCCCCTGTTCAACGACTTTCGGCTGGACCCGGGCGCCTCCTCCTGGGTAGCCGAGCCGCTGACGCGCAAGGCACGCCAGGCCTTTGCCGACCTAAACGTCCCCCTCTGGAATCCCAACGCCGGCGCCGGCGCTCCCCTCCTGGCCAACATGCAGTCGGCCGTCTTCAATCCCCTGCGGCTTCCAGTTTTCATTTCGCCGGGTCCCTCTATGTGGGACGTCTATCTCCTGGGGCGGTTCCTCCTGGGAGGGCTGGCCGCCTTCCTATTCGCCCGCCGAGTAGGCATGGCGGTGCCAGGGGGCTTGGTCACGGCCACGG
>CBDURB010000309.1:0-2451 GCA_965369585.1 uncultured bacterium | reverse complement strand
GAGGCGAACGAGATGGAAGCGATAGGACAAGGGATAGGATCCCTCCTGGGGTCGCCGGTGTTCCTGGCGGCGCCGCCGTGGGAGAACCCCAGCCTGTTCGGCGAGCAGGTCGTTGCCGGCCTCGCCACCGGCAGCATCTACGCCCTCCTTGCTCTCTCCATAGTCATGATCTACCGCTCCACTGATGTCCTCAACTTCGCTCAGGGGGAGATGGCGATGTTCGGCACCTTCGCCATGTGGTCCGTGACCCTGGCAGGCGTGTTCTCCCTGACGGTGCTAGGCGTGAACGTCTACATTGTGGCAGTCATCATTCTCGGTCTGTTTCTCGCTGCCGCCATCGGCGCCGTCGTCGAACGGATTGTGATTCGACCCTTGCTGGCCGCCCCCGAACTGAACGTGGTGGTCGTCACGCTGGGCCTGTTCATCTTCCTGAACAGCGTGGCCACCTGGGTCTGGGCCCAGGGTGACCTCCCTAAAGTCTTCCCCAGCCCCCTGAGCACGATCGACAGCGTAGACCTGGGGTTCGCCCGCGTGACGGAGCATCGCCTCCTTGTCTTGGTGGTGAGCCTGAGCATCATGGCCATCCTCTTCGCCCTCTTCAACTACACCAAGCTGGGGCTGGCCATGCGGGCCACCGCCCAGAACCGGCTGGCCAGCCGTCTGATGGGGATCAACGTGGGGCGCATGCTGACCATAGGCTGGGCCCTTTCGGCGGTCGTGGGCGGGCTGGCGGGTATGCTCATCGCCCCCATCACCTTCCTTCATCCCGGCTTCATGTTCAGCGTCCTCATCTTCGCCTTCGCCGCCGCCGTCCTGGGCGGCCTCAACAGCCCCCCCGGCGCTATCGTCGGCGGCTTCATCATCGGCGTCGGCGAGAACCTCCTGGGCACCTATACCCCGGAAGCCGTGCTTGGACCCGAGATGAAGCTCCCCCTTATCCTCCTTCTCCTCGTCATCATACTGCTCGTGAGACCTACCGGCCTGTTCGGCCAGCGGGAAGCGAGACGGGTCTAGTGAGGCGTCCGTGAGTATCGGGCTGTTCCTGGTGCTGACTATCGCCGCGGCTGTGGCGGTGCGCCTGGCGCCTTTCCTCCCGGGGCGGCTGCGGCTGCTGGCCTCCCTCGCCGTACTGCTCGCCTTCCTCATTTGGGCCCCCTTCACCCTGGACGGCTTCCGCTCCTTCCAGATGACCCGTATCGCCGTGTGGGTAATCGTGGTCATGGGGCTGAACATCCTCACCGGCTACAACGGCCAGATCTCCCTGGGCCACGGCGCCCTGGTGATTGTAGGAGCCTATACCGCGGCCATACTCATGGACAGCACCGCGCAGATGTCGTTCGTGGACGCCAACCCCTGGCCCTTTTGGGCCGCCATCATCATGGCCGGAGGCCTCACCGCCGTCCTGGGCCTCCTCCTGGGGATACCGGCCCTCCGCCTCAGCGGCCCCTACTTGGCCATCGCCACCTTGACCCTGGTCATCAGCATGCCCCTAATCCTCCGCAAGTACGACGGGTTCACCGGAGGGGGCATCGGCATACGGGTCGGGCGCACGCAGCCTCCGGACTTTCTGGACAGCATACTTAACCTGGACCAGTGGCTCTACTTCCTTGCCCTGTTCACGGCGATCCTGATGCTCCTGCTCGCCTGGGGCATCCTGCGCGGGCCCATGGGACGCGCCTTCATGGCCACACGGGACAGCGAGGTGGCGGCGGCGGCGATGGGCATCAACGTCGCCCGCACCAAGGTGACCGCGTTCACGATCAGCGCCTTCTACGCCGGGGTGGCCGGCGCCCTGTTCACCCAGGTCAACGGTACGATCACCCCGGAGTCCATCAGCATCATCGACTCCATCAACTTCCTGGTGGCCATCGTCATCGGCGGCCTCGCCTCCATAATGGGCGCCATCATCGGCGCCGCCGCCATCATATTCCTCCCCTCAGACGCCCCCGCACTGGTGGGGCAGATCCCCGGCCTCCAGACGGACATCGTGGAGCGGGCGCCGGGAGCCATCCAGGGGCTCCTCGTCATCCTGGTAATACTCCTGATGCCCGGCGGCGTAGCCGGCTTCTTGCACCGGCTGGCACGGCTGCGCCCGGCCGACGCGATAGAGGGGCTTCAGGCCGCTCCCGCCGCCTTTGGCTCCCGCGCCAGGGAAACGGGCAGGCGGATCTCCTCACTTTGGGATAACCTTCCCTGGAACCGCCAAGGCCCGTCCAATCCGGAGGACCCTGACGGGGGAGAAGAGGGGTGATTCTTGCCCTCTGAATTGAGCCGCGAGCTAACCTGTTGCCATCCGACACGTTACTACTTATACCGAACTACGGTGTTCCATGAGAACGCGTTCCGACAAGGAGGGTAACCCGTGATGAAACCGACAAGAAAGTGGTGGCTGCTATTTGGAGGCCTCCTGGCCATACTCCTGGTGGTGGCCATCGCCTGCGACGACGACGA
>CBDURB010000308.1:0-2455 GCA_965369585.1 uncultured bacterium | reverse complement strand
GATTGCGCTCGCTCGGCCATAAGGGTAGGCGTGAGCTGGTTTGCGGGCTCATTCGCCATGTCGCGGGTGTGGTTTGTGCCCTGGCCCAGGATACGGCCGCGCTCCACCCCGCGCCTGAGCGCCTTCAGCTTGGACTCCTCGAACTCCACTAGAGTGACGGTATCGATCTGCTTCCGGTCCTCGTCCGGCTTCTTGAGCCGGTCGAAGCGGTACAGCCCCATCATCGCCCCCTCGGCGATCGCCTGGGCGCAGGCCTCGGCGTCCAGCCCCGCGATACCCGCTCCGTGCACGATAGTCGCCACCGTGGAAGCGCCCGTGAGGCGGAGGCGTCGCAGGGCGGTTCCGGTCACTTCGCGGACGGTATCCAGACTGAAACCTTCCTGCTTGCCCAGGCCCACCACGAGTACGCGTGGTGTGGGCAGCTTACCAAGCGTATGGATGAGGGTGAGCTCACTCTTCTTCCCCTTGATCTCGCCCTCGGCGATGAGCTGGCTGATGGCGCCGTCCAACGCCTTATCGACGGCGCCCGTGCCGCCGCCGGGGCTCGTCACCCCTTCGAACAGGTTGACTATCACAGCTTTGGCCGGGTGCTGGGCCAGATCGCCCTTTTCGACCTTGATCTCCACGGACTGCTCCCTTCTGTTTAGCGCATCGTCATCATAGCCAGGGCCGTAGCAGGGGTCAAAAGCGGCCTCGCCTTGAACACCCGTCGCTCCTGGCCCTAGAATGGATGCCTGGAACGGGGCTGTCCGGCGTGGTCGATTCGGGCGCCTCACCTTTGCCGGTGCCGCTGGAATCATCCCGGGGAGCGATAGCACGTCGGTCATGTCGCAGAGCCTTCGCGATGCCGCGGTTGACTGTGGACGGGGGCCTTCCCGCCGAGTGAGCCGTGTCTGAACCTCACTACACCAAGGGCAACAGGCCCCTGTGGGACCGATTCCTGGGCCTGTTCAGCCGCCGCGACCTGGTGGAAGCCGTGGTCGTCGCTGTGGCCTTCCTCCTCTACTTCGCGGTTCGCGGCGCCGTTATCGACCGCCCGGAGACCGCCTACCGCCACGCCCTGGACGTGATCGATGCCGAGCGCTACCTGGGGATCTTCTGGGAAGACAACATGAACACCTGGATCAAGGGCCGGCAGTTCCTGGCCCAGACGGCCAACATCGTGTACTTCTGGCTGCACTTCCCCCTGATCATCGTGTTCGGCTTCTACCTCTACTACGGGCAGCGCAACAAGTACACGCTGATGCGGGACGCCTTCCTCACCTCCGGCGCCATCGCCCTGATCATCTACTGGCTCTACCCCGTGGCGCCACCCTGGGCGTTGAATGAGCTGGCGGCCAGGTTCGATCCGGATGCCCCGTCCTACGTGACAGGCTTCTTCGACACGATGAAGGCCTACCTCGGGTACGGCTATCAGGCCCAGTCCACCCGCGCCTTCGTGAACCCCTACGCGGCGATGCCCAGCCTGCACTTCGGCTGGGACCTCCTGCTGGGTATCGGCATAGTGTGGGCGTCCTGGCGCCAGCCCTGGATGTGGCTGACGCTGCCTATCGGCATCTTCCTGCCGCTCAGCCAGATACCGGCGATCACCGTCACCGCCAATCACTTCTTCTTGGACGCCGCCGCCGGGACAGGGGTCGCCCTCATGGGCTTTCCCCTCGCGCTGGCGCTGCGTCGGCAGGTGTACCCGCGGCTCATCGGGGCGCTTGAGCGCTCGCCCTGGCCCGCTCTACGTGGGTGGCTCCCGGCTGATACCGGCGACTCCGGCGAAGCGGGGCCCCGGGCGGGGGGCGGCTGAGAAGTCGGGCGCCGGTTCAGCCGGCTAGTTCTGGTGTTCGTACGTGGGCAGAGGTGTCAGGCTCGCATACACCTCCACGGTTAGCTCACTGACGTGGGGCATCCAGCGCTCCCAGTCCTGACGGGCCACCCTCGCCTGGGCGCTGGCCATCGCGTCCTGGACTGACTCCTCGTCAGCGAACTCATAGAGCGCGGTCCAATTGGCGCTTCCGCGCCTCCAGTCGCTCCGATAGGCACGCACGATTCCCGGTATGTCCAGCACGTGCGGCAGGTGAGTATCTGTGTACCATTGCTCGAACTCCCCCATCACATCCAGATCGAGGTTGGCGCGGACGACCAGATAGGGTTTGGACCCGAACATCAGAACCCCTCAGGGTTGAACTTGCGGTTGAACGAATCGATGAACGCCTGCACCCGCTGCTCGTCAAACTCGTCCAAGGCGTCCAGGGTGCGCCAGGCCGTGAGAGCGATGGGGTGCTCCATGCCGGAGTAGGGGACCATCAGAACCAGCTTCCCGTCGGCCACGTTCGTCTCCGTCACAGCTGCAAGCTCGTCGCGCAGATTCAGGCACCCCGCATCGTCCAACGGTGCCTCTCCCGCCGAGCAGTCGTACAGGACGACCACACCACCATGCTCCATGTTGTGAGGAAGGACCTCT
>CBDURB010000307.1:0-2456 GCA_965369585.1 uncultured bacterium | reverse complement strand
ACAGCCTCGACGGCCGCGAGGCGAAGCGCATCCGGGAAACCAACGTCCGCGGCACCGACTTGGTGCTGAGCACGGCGATCCGGCTGGGGCTGGACCCCATCGTCTACGTCTCCACCGGCGGCGCGTTGCTGCCACCTAACGGCGAGGTGCTCACGACCGACTCGCCGGTCAAGGCGCCTCTCGGCGCCTATATCAGCTCCAAGGCCGAGGCCGAGAAGGTGGCGCGGAAGTACCAGGAGGATGCCGCCCCCATCGTCATCACCTATCCCACCGGGGTCTGGGGCCCGCATGACCCCCACTTCGGGGAGTCCAGCCGGCTGGCCGCAGCGGTCCTCAAGGGACAGTTTCCGGTGCTCCCCTCAGGCGGGTTTCAGGTCGTCGACGTGAGAGACGTGGCACAGGTCCACGCCGCGGTGATGGAAGCGGGGCGCGGGCCGCGGCGCTACCTGGCCGCCGGCACGTACATGGACGTGAAAGAGATCGTCCTGGCGCTTGCTGAAGTGACCGGACGCAACCTCCCGACACGGACGGTGCCCGCTCGGTACCTGATGCCGGTAGGCCGCCTTGCCGACCTGGCCCAGCGCGTCCTGCCGTTCCGCCTGCCGCTGAACTTCGAGGGCTTCTACTTCCTCAGCCTGGAGGCCCACTACGACGATTCACGCATGCGTGAGGAGCTGGGGCTCGCACCGCGCGACCCTCTCGACACCTTCACGGACACGATCCGCTGGCTGTTGGAAGCAGGCCACATATCGCCCAAGCAAGCCGGCAAGCTGGCCACGGCGGGCTAGACCAGCCTACAACCGTAGCGCCTCGAGGCGGCGCACGCCCTCCTCCAGCCGCTCGTCCGGTATCGTGAGTGACAGCCGCACATACCCCTCGCCGCTGGGGCCGTAGCCGATGCCCGGCGTCACCACCACGCCCGCCTCGTCCAGCAGGCGCGTCGCGTACTGTACGCTGGTCGTGCCGTCCGGTATGCGCGCCCAGACGTAGAGGCTGGCCTTGGGCGGGCTCACCCGCAGCCCCATATCTCGCAGCGCCGACACCAGCCGGTCCCGCCGCCGCTGGTAGGCGCGGTTGTGCTCCTCGATGGCGTCCTGCGGGCCGTCCAGCGCCGCGATCGCCATTCGCTGGATCGCCTGCGGTATCCCCGAATCCAGGTTTGACTTCACCCGCATCAGGGCGTCGATGATCTCCGCGTTCCCTACCGCCATCGCTATCCGCCAGCCGGTCATGTTGTACGACTTGGAGAGCGAGTGGAACTCGATCCCCACCTCGCGCGCGCCCTCAGCCTCCAGGAAGCTGGGCGGCCGGTAGCCGTCGAACGCCACCTCGGAGTACGGCCCGTCGTGCAGCACCGCCAGCCCGTGCTCTCGCGCGAACGCTGCCGCCCGCTCGAAGAACGCCAGGTCTGCCACCGCGCCCGTGGGGTTGTTCGGGTAGTTCAGCCACAGAACCTTCGCCTTACGCAGGACATCCGCCGGCACCGCCTCCAGCTCCGGCAGGAAGCCGTTCTCCTCCCTCAGCGGCAGGTAGTACGCCTCGCCGCCGGCGAACATCGTCCCTACCGCGTACACGGGGTAGCCCGGGTCCGGCACCAGCGCCACGTCACCGGGGTCGACGAAGCACAGAGCGATATGACCGATCCCCTCCTTGGAGCCGATCAGCGGCAGCACCTCCCGCTGCGGGTCCAGCGACACCCCGAACCGGCGCTCATACCAGCGGGCGATCGCTTCCCGCAGCTCCGGCAGCCCCGCGGTCTCCGGATAGCGGTGGTTGGCAGCGTCGAGCGAGGCCTCCCGCAGCGATTCGATCAGGTGCTCCGGCGTCGGCAGGTCCGGGTCGCCGATCGCGAACGAGATGACGTCCACCCCCTGCGACCGCTTCTCCGCGATCTTGCGGCTGATCTCCGCGAACAGGTACGGCGGCAGCTTCTCGATGCGCTTAGCGAAATTCACGCGGTCTCCATCTCCCTCGCGGCTCCATAGCGGCCCTATCCTACACTATCCGCGTGCCGTGGGCGTAGAGGCCCTTGCTCACTCTGAGTTCGTCGCGGGGTCCGGCCACTCGCCCTCAAACACGAACCCCGCCGGGCCCGATAGGTACACCTCTCCCCTACCGTCCCAATCCACGGTCAGCCGTCCCCCTGGCTGTTTTATGTCAACTCTGTCCCCTACCAGCCCCTTCAGCCGCGCCGCCACCATCGCCGCGCTGGACCCCGTCCCGCAGGCCAGCGTCTCCCCCACTCCCCGCTCCCAAACCCGCAGGTCCATCCGCTCGCGGCCGTGCACCCGCGCCACCCCGAAGTTCACCCTGGCCGGGAACGCCGGGTGGCGCTCCACCTTCGGGCCGATATCCTCCAGCGGGTACTCCTCCACCGGCTCGTCCAGAAATAGCACCGCGTGGGGGTTGCCCATCGAAAGGCAGGTCACCGCCAGCGTCCGGCCTGCCACGTCCAG
>CBDURB010000306.1:0-2464 GCA_965369585.1 uncultured bacterium | reverse complement strand
GCTCGATGCCGAGGTCGGTGAGGGTCTGGAGGCAAGGCTCCAGGATGGAAAGGTCGGACTTGGAGCCGGCCAGGATAGCTACGCGTGGCATGGCCTGATTGTGGGAGCAAGCGAGCGCACGGTCAAGGGCGGCTCTCTACTGCACCCGCGCCTCTTGCGCGGGGGCAGCGATATCGCGGCGGTAGTGGCAGAGTGAGAAGTGGATGTGCTGAACGTTGCGGTATGCCTTGGCGCGCGCTTCGACCAGCGTGTCGCCGAGGGCGGCGACGGTGAGGACGCGGCCGCCGCTGGTGACCACGGAGCCGTCCTCGGCCAGGGCGGTGCCGGCGTGGAAGACCATCGCGTCCGGCTCCAGTTGGGCGAGGCCGGAGATGGGGAAGCCGGTCTGGTACTCCTCCGGATAGCCGCCGGAGGCGAGCACAACGGCCACGCACGCTTGCTCCGACCACTCGATCTGCATCTCTTGCAGGCGGTTGTTAGCCACGGCCAGGCAGATCTCCAGCAGGTCCGTCTTCAGGCGGGGAAGGAGCGCCTGGGCCTCCGGATCGCCGAGGCGGCAGTTGTACTCCAGCACCTTGGGCCCGTCCGGCGTCACCATGATGCCGGGGTAGAGGACGCCTCGGTAAGGGGCCTCATCGTCCATCATGGCGTTGACGGCGGCGGTCGTGATCCCCTCGTCGATCGCGCGGGCGGTGCCGGCGTCCAGCCAGGCGGGCGGGCTGTAGGCGCCCATGCCGCCGGTGTTGGCGCCTTCGTCGCCGTCCAGCGCCCGCTTGTAATCGCAGGAGTAGGGCATGGGCAGCGTCGTACGGCCGTCGCTGAAGGCGTGCGCCGACACCTCGCGTCCGCTGAGCCGCTCCTCGATGACGACCGTCCGGCCGGCGGCGCCGAAGATCGCTTGTTCGCCCATCATCATATCGATGGCGCGGAGCGCCTCGTCTTTCGTGTCGCAGATGAGCGCGCCCTTGCCGGCGGCGAGCCCGTCCGCCTTCACGACCGGCGGCTCCTCCAGCCCTTCGATGTGGTTACGGGCGTCGGTGCGGTTGCTGAACACGGCGGTGCGCGCTGTGGGGATGCCGTGGCGCTCCATCAGCGCCTTGGCGAACGCCTTGGACGATTCGATGCGGGCCGCCGACCGGCTGGGGCCGAAGGCGGCGATCCCCTCTACGGCCAGCCGGTCCACCAGGCCGCGGGCCAGCGGGTCCTCCGGCCCGACCACCACCAGCTCGCAACGGTTCTCCTTGGCCGCGCGGGTCAGCCCCTCCACGTCCGAGGCCTTTAGGGGAAGGTTGGCGCCCAGGGCAGCGGTGCCGGCGTTCCCCGGCGCGACGAACAGGTCGGTCAGCTTGGGCGACTGCCGCAGCTTCCAGGCGAGCGCGTGTTCGCGGGCGCCGGAGCCGACGAGAAGGACGTTCATCTGGTGCGACTGGTGCTGGGGCGCTTATTCTTGCGTGGTCTGCCCCGCGGGAGCGCGCGGACGTGCTCGCAGGCGGCGCGGGCGAAGGCGACGAGGGATTTGTCGTCCAGGGAGGGCAACGGCGCCTGCACCCAGGTGCCGAACGTGCCTCGGCTGACGGTGAACGGGCCGGCGCCGGGGAGGGCTAAGAGGCGTTCTCGCTCCGGCTGCGGGAGCTTGAAGGCGGCGATGTCGTCCGGCGGAAAAATGACGAACATGCGGTTGCTCACCAGGAAGCAGTCGGCGCCCATCATGCGGCGATGCGATACTTCGGGCCAGGTGAGCAGCTGGGTTAGGCTCTCCTTCACGACGTGGGCATCGTAGCCCCTGCGGTGCCCGCCCGCAAGCTTCGGCCTAGCCGGCGATCTGGACGACGATTACGACGAGGAGCACGACGGCGGCGCCCAGCCCCGCGGTCCACCTCTGCCAGGCCTGAAGCCGCTCCGATTGGCGTGAGTGGTGCTCCAGGGTGTGCTGGAGGCTCTCCGCCTGGGCGGCGATGGCGCGCTGGAACTGGCGGGTGTGGTTGACGCGGCTCTTCTCCTGCTGCCGCAGCATCTCCCGTTGGAGGTCCGCGACCTCGGTGAGGAGGCGCACCAGGGGCGCGTGGACGGCGGGCCCGACGCCGTTGCCGCCGAGGCCGGTACCGCAGTGGGGGCAGAAGCGGGCCCCGCGCAGGTCCTCGGCGTCGCAGTTGGGACAGGTCACGGTGGTGATCATGGTCATAGCTTTACCCTTTACGAGTTGTGAACTATGGACGCGCAAGCGGGCGGAATGTTACGGGGCTGTCCGGGCTGCTCCGGTGGTGTAACGTCCGCACGCTGAACGCGTCTTACTGACCGAATAAACGCGAGCAACTAGGAGCGCTGGAGATGAGTAGCGTTTACGCGGGCATCACGGTTTTAGTCGTGATACTAGAGCTATCGGCGTTCATGAGCCTGTTCTGGAGGTCTGGGGATAAGGAGCCGCACCGCCGCTGGCCTCGCTTGCAGGCGCCGCTCCGCATGC
>CBDURB010000305.1:0-2485 GCA_965369585.1 uncultured bacterium | reverse complement strand
GACGAACAGGACGATCAACAGGGCGTGCAAGAGATAGCGCTGGTGCGTGGTGAGCGCGTGCGTCGCCCCGGGTCGGCGGGGCGGTTGCCTGTCTTCCCCCGCAGGCCGGTGAGCCCGGCGGGGAGGGGTGTGCGTGTCGCGAATAGCCTACCTCCCTTGGCCGAGGTTGTGCATGACCGCGGCCCCCACTTAGCTCTCTTTGGAGCCACACCCCGGCACGCCTATCGGATTGGCAATCGCGGTATATTATACACGATTTAGCAACCATTCCACAATTTGACCGATTATTAATGATAATTGGTAGAGTTGTCAGCGGTGCTCGCCAGGCCGGTCAGGCCTTTGCCACCTTGATGTCGTTTCCCTCCACCAGCACCTGGTAGGTTGGGATTGGGCTGTCCGGCGGCTCGTCGATCACCTCGCCGGTCTTCACGTTGAACCGGCCTTGGTGAAGGGGGCATTCCACTTCGGCCCCCTCCAGAACCCCGTCGCCCAGCGAGGCGCCGCGGTGTGTGCACTCACCGCCGAAGGCGTATATCTCGCCGTCGACGTTCGCCAGGACGACATCATCTTCGTTCAACTGGACGATCAGCATCTCGCCTTGGGGGATGTCGCCGACGCTGGCAACCCTCACGAAGTCGGCCATGGTGCCTCCTTTGGATTTACGAACCTGCGGGTGCGTTTATCATAGCATGCGCCCTCGTCTTGCGGGCAGCAGCGCCTCGTGCTAGCATACGGGGGACAGCAAACTCCGGTTTTCGCCTGGCCTGAGCGAAGCCGAAGAGTCAAACCTTTAAGTCGGTCCTGTGAGGCCGATAAGGAGAGACAGCCCTGGTCTACGCACATGGTCTAGGGAAGACCGCAACATACGGAGCGAACTGGAAACCCTCTCGTCGCTACGGCGGGAGGGCTATTTGTTCTCTGTTCCGGGGGTGGGGGGCAGGGGGATGAACGGCCGCACCGTCCTCACCGCCGAAGACGTCCATCGCGCTGTCGGCCGCATCGCCCACGAGATCGTGGAGCGCAACCGCAACCTGGACGATGTGGTGCTCGTGGGCATGCGCACCCGCGGCGTGCCCCTGGCGTCGCGTCTGGCGGCGGCGATCCAGGAGTTCGAGTCCGCCCAAGGCGGGGTGCCGGTTGGCGCCCTGGACATCGGCCTCTACCGCGACGACATTCCCGCCATGGAGCTGCGCCCTCAGATCAGGCCCACGGAGCTGCCTACCGATATCCACGGCAAGCGCGTGGTCCTGGTGGACGACGTGCTGTACACCGGTCGCAGCATCCGCGCCGCCCTCGACGCTCTGATCGACTTTGGGCGCCCGTCCAGCATCCAGCTCGCGGTGCTGGTGGATCGTGGCCACCGGGAGTTGCCCATCCGGCCCGACTACGTGGGGAAGAACATACCTACCGCCTCGAATGATGACGTTCAAGTCCTGCTGGAGGAGACCGACGGCCGCGATGAGGTGGTCGTCATTCCTGCCCTGAGCGAAGTCGAAGGGCAGGTGGAGGGAGAACGATGAGCGAGGAACCGACCGTAGCCGGGGGCGCCATCGCAGCCCTGGAGGTGCAGCCGGCCTGGGAGCGGCGTCACGTCCTTGACCTGGACGACTTCACCCGCCCCGAGATCGAGATCGTCATGGAGACGACCGACGCGATGAAGGAGGTGCTCGGCCGCGAGGTGCCGCGCGTGCCTGCCCTCCGCGGCAAGACTATCGTCACCCTGTTCTACGAGGCGAGCACCCGCACCCGCGCCTCCTTCGAGCTGGCGGCCAAGGCCCTGGGCGCCGACGTCATCAACGTTGCCGCCTCCGCCTCCAGCGTCCAGAAAGGCGAGTCGCTGTACGACACAGTGCGCACGCTCCAGGCGGTGGGCGCTCAGATCCTGGTGATTCGTCACGGCTCCTCCGGCGCTCCCTACCTGGTGGCCCGCCACGTGGAGATGAACGTGGTCAACGGTGGCGACGGCTGGCACGCCCATCCCACTCAGGGGCTGCTTGATCTCTACACCATGCGCTCTCACCTGGGCGACCTGCGCGGCAAGCGGGTCGTCATCATCGGCGATATCGCCCACAGCCGCGTGGCTCGCTCCAACCTCTGGGGTCTGGCTACTCTGGGCGCGGAGATCGTAGTGTGCGCCCCGCCTACCCTCCTCCCCTACGGTATGCGCCCGGACGGCTCGCCGCCCGAGGAGCCGCTGGCCCTGCCCCGCGTGGCCGTCGAGACCGACCTCGACCGCGCCCTGGAGGGCGCCGACGTCGTCATGGCGCTGCGGTTGCAACTGGAGAGGATGGCCTCCGGCCTCCTCCCCTCGCTGCGTGAGTACGCGCGTCTCTACCAGGTGAACGAGGAGCGGCTCGCCCGCGCCCGCCCGGGAGCGCTCGTGATGCACCCCGGCCCCATGAACGAGGGCGTCGAGATCTCCTCCGCGGTCGCCCGCAGCCTCCAGTCCGCCATCGAGGAGCAGGTGGCTAACGGCGTCGCCGTG
>CBDURB010000304.1:0-2492 GCA_965369585.1 uncultured bacterium | reverse complement strand
GGTGCTTGTCCAATAGCGTCCTCACGAAAGGAACCGCCCATGTACGTCCGAATGGCGATCCACAGGCCCAAGCCGGACAAGGCGGACCTGTTCCTCGATTCCATGCGACGTTTCAAGGCCGCCCATACCGGCCTGCCCGGCCTCGTCAACGTCTTCGCTCTCGCCGACGAGAAGAAGGAGCGCCTCGTCGGTATCGCTATCTGGGAGAGCAAGGAACACTTCGAGCGGAGCATCGGCATTGCCCGAGAGGCGATCAAGGACGACCCCCACGATGAGTGGGAGGATAGCCCTCCGGAGGTGTTCGAGCTAGAAGAGGCCTAGGCCCGGCGGCCGCGCCCTCACACCCCGCCCAACCCCAGCCGCTGCTCGTAGGCAGCCTTCGCGCCCGTGGCGTAGCGCAGCTCGATCCCCAGCACCCGACGCTTGGCGGCGCTGAGGCCCGCGCCCGCGTCCGTCACCTCTACAACGTCGTACAGCTCCTGGCCGCAGTTCACCGGCGCCGCTATCTCCCCGTCCTCGGCGGTCAGCGCCGCCTTCCGCAGGACGGCGTCGCCGCGATCCTCCGTCTGCGCCACCGTCGTCAGGTTGAGGTCGTGCACCTGCGCCAGCCGATCGTACGCCGCCTCCACCCCCGGCCAGTCCAGCCGCTCCGCGAACACGCCATCGCCGAACACCTGCGCTCGGTTCGTTTCAGCGACGCCCGCCACATAGCGGCCGCGCAGGAGAGCGTGATCCACACCGTACGAGTAGGCTACGGCCTCCGAAGCCAGCGGCTCCTTGAGGAAGCCGAACTCCCCGCGCAGGTAAATCACGTCCGGCAGGAGCGCCAGCAAGCGGCGCACCGCCGTCAGACCCGATTCGCCCGGGTGAACCGTGAACGCCGGGTACAGGTTGGCCGACTCGCTGCTGCCGCCGACGGAGGAGAACTCCAGCCCCGCGCGGGCGAACAGGAACTGGAGAATCCCGAACACGTTCCTCTCGCCCGCCGCCCAGGCGTACTGCCGTCGCGCCCGCCAGGCCGCCAGCAGCGCCCAACCGTCGCTGCCGTGCAGCACGACGCTCGCCTCGCCCCCGCCCGAGACGTACTCGACGCCGTCCACCCAATACGCCGGCCCAAACGAGGCCTCCGGACCGTTGGCCGTTACGTAGCCGCGGCTCACGCGCACCTCCGCGCTCACCTTCAACAGCGGCTCATCCGTGTAGCGACCGTCGTCGTTCCGAAGCACCAGCCGCAACCGCCCGCTTACAGCCAGCGGCCGCTCCTCCGCCACCACCTCCAGCACGTCCGCCGTGACGTCCACCGGCGAAGCCGATACGTCGGCCGGCCACACCCCCGCCGGCGTCGACAGCCAGGCCGCCGTCCCGCTCTGCGCCACCGCCAACCCGTACTCAGACGCCAGGTCGAACGGGATCGGCTCACGCCACAGGTTATCCGCGTAGGCCGCCGTCGCCGGCGTGTAGCCGTGGTACGGCCGCGAGTACGCCTGGCTCCCAGCGTACTTCTCGACGAACGTCAGCCGGAAGCTGTCCGGCTGCCCCAGGAACGGCGCCCGAAACGTCACCGAAGAGCCGCCGCTCGCCCGCGTCACCTCCCGCAGCGCCGACCACGTGTCCGGCGCCTGCGAGAAGCCGTCGCCGTACACCGCCGTCCACAGCAGCGCGTCGCCCGATGCGTCCACGCCCGCCACCGCCACGTTGTAGTCCTCCGCGTGGTAGCAGGCCAGCCCGCTGACAGAGGCAACGCTGTTCGTCCACGCCGTCGCGCTCCCCCAGCTCCCGCCGCTCCGCTTCACCGCGTACACCGTCGCCCCGACCGAATACAGCAGCAGCGCCTCCCCGTTCGACTTCACGTCCGCCGCCAGCCAAGTCACCGCCGAGGCCGCCGTCACCACCGTCACCGCCGCCCCCAGCGAGGCGCCGCTGTCGCTGCTCTCCCGCAGCTTCACGTCCACGCCGTTCGTGTCCACGTAGAACAGCAACACGTTCGAACCCTCGCTGCACAGCGCCACGTCCGCTCCCGCGACCGCACCCAGGTCCGTCCATGTCGAGAAGTCGCTCGACTGCCCCGGACTCGTCACCCGCTGGTAGTACAGACGCCCGCCATCCACCCGCGCCCGCAGCAGCGAGCCGTCCGAAGGCATCGTCGCCGCGTGGTACCCGTCCCCCTCCGACCCCGTGTACAGCCGCTGGAACGCCAGCCGCCGTATCCCGCCGATCCGGTCCGCGATCGTGACCTTGAGGTACGGCACGGCCGAGTCACTCCGCTGGGCGGCCAGCAGCTCCGGCGAAAGGCTTCGCATAGCGCCCGCATCCTAGGCGAGGCGCCCCGCCATCTCTAAGGGGGGTGTGGCAGGGGACGGGCGGGACGCCCTCCCGCAGGCGATGCCCCAGCCTTCAGGCTGGGGTGCTGCCACCGCCTTCGCCCCCCCTGGCCGCGGGAAATCCTGCTACAATAAGGCATCGCTTGGAAGGGGGGCGTATCATGACTACCG
>CBDURB010000303.1:0-2504 GCA_965369585.1 uncultured bacterium | reverse complement strand
GCGCTAAACTGGATTCGGTACAGATAGGAGCGAATCGACTTCAACGTCCCGTGTTCTCGAACCGGAAGTGAGGCAGCGGCTAACCCGTACGGCGGGGAGCGTTGCCTCACATCATTTCCGGCGCGATTGACGGCAGGTCAGGGGGTGATGGAATGGGCGCACTAGAGCAGACCGATCCTGAGATGGTGAAACTCATTCGCCAGGAGCAACGCTACCAGTTGGAGACGTTGCGCCTTATCCCGTCTGAGAACTACACTTCGGCGGCGGTGATGGAGGCCCAGGGGTCTGTGCTCACCAATAAGTACTCGGAAGGGTACCCAGGCAAGCGCTACTACGAGGGTCAACGCTACATCGACAAACTGGAGACGGTGGTGCAGGAGCGGGCCAAGGCGCTGTTCCACATGGAGCACGCTAATGTGCAGCCCTACTCCGGCTCTCCGGCCAACATGGCCGTCTACTACGCCCTTCTGGAGCCCGGCGACACCATCATGGGTATGGCCTTGCCTCATGGCGGACATCTCACCCATGGATGGAACGTCAGCTTCTCCGCCCGCTTCTACCGCGCGGTGCAGTACAGCGTGGACCCTAAGACTCACCTCATCGACTACGATCAACTGCGGGAGCTGGCGCGCAGCGAAAGGCCTAAGATCATCGTCGCCGGCGCCACCGCTTACCCCCGTCAGTTCGACTTCAAGGCCTTCGCCGATATCGCCCGTGAGGTGGGCGCCTACTTCATGGCCGACATCGCCCATATCGCGGGCCTCGTCGTCGCCGGCGCTCACCCGGACCCAGCCCCACATGCCGATGTCATCACGACGACGACTCACAAGACGTTGCGCGGCCCTCGCGGCGCCATGATCCTCTGCCGCGCCGAGCTCGCTGATCGCATCGACCGCGCCGTCTTCCCGGCTCTCCAGGGCGGACCCCATAATCACACCACCGCCGCCATAGGCGTGGCCCTGGCAGAGGCGGCGACTCCCGCCTTCCGCGACTACGGCCAGCAGGTGGTGCGCAACGCCAAAGCTCTGGCTGCGGAGCTACTGGAGCATGGCTTCAGCCTTGTCAGCGGCGGCACTGACACCCACCTGATTTTGATAGACCTGACGAATAAAGGGGTCATCGCGAAGAAGGCCGCGCGGGCGTTGGACCGGGCGGGCATCGTCTGTAACTACAACACTATCCCCTACGACCCACGCAAGCCTTTCAGCCCCAGCGGTATCCGCATCGGCACGCCCTCTGTGACGTCGCGCGGCATGGGTGAGGAGGAGATGCGCCGGATCGGCGCTCTGTTCTCCACCGCATTGGATAACGTGGAGGATGAAGAGGCGCTGCAGCGCATCGCGGCCGAGGTGCGGGAGATGGCGGAGGCGTTTCCCGCTCCCGGCATTACCGACCGAATGGCCGTCGGGGCTTGAACCAGCGCCGGCGCTTGCTTGTTGGCGCCTATGCTGCATGTTATAATCCCGTTTGCCTGTGAGGGGTTGCCCGCGAAGGCGGCGCGCCCCGTGTTTGTTTGTCCCTAGGCATCTGGAGGTTTCTTGCGCGATTACGAACTGGTGATGATAGTAAGCCCGGAGGTGGAGGACGACGCTGTTTCGTCCACAGTGGAGCGGGTGCAGCAGTTCATCACTGAACAGGGTGGTCAGGTCAAGGAGGTAACTCCCTGGGGCCGCCGTAAGCTGTCCTACGCCATTGACCGGCACCGGGAGGGCAGCTACGTGGTGGCGCAACTCAGCCTTGACCCTCAACGCCTGCAAGCGCTTGAGGAGAATCTGAAATTAGCGGATGATGTCATTAGGCATCTGGTGGTGAAACTGGAGGAGTAAGAGGTCCCGAAAGGAGGGGGAGATGGCCGGCCTGAACAAAGTGATGATAATTGGGAACCTGGGAGCGGATCCTGAGATGCGCTACACTGCGGACGGCAACGCCCTCACCAGCTTTCGGGTAGCTGCCAGCCGCAACTACAGCACTCCGGATGGTGAGCGGCGCGAGGAGACGGAATGGTTCTCGGTGGTCGCCTGGCGTAAGCTGGCGGAGCAGTGCAGCCAGTTTCTGCAGAAGGGCCGCCGGGTGTACGTTGAGGGTCGCCTGCGGACGCGCTCTTGGGATACCCCTGAGGGCCAGAAGCGCTATCGTACAGAGGTGGTCGCGGACAAGGTGCTGTTCCTGGACAGTCGGGGCGGCGCGCCGCTGCCGGAGGAGCAAGGTGCGGGCGAACCGGCCGTAGCCGCGCCCGCCGAAGCCGAAGAGATACCGTTCGAGTAGGGAAGTATGGAGAGAGATAAAGAGCAGGAGACGGAGCAGAAGCAGCCTGTCGCTGAGCAGGCCGAGGCAGCCGCACCCGCCGCTGCAGCCGCACCCGCACCCGCCGCTACAGCCGCACCCGCGCCCACTGCTGCACCCGCACCCGCTGGAGAGCGTCCTGCTCCCCGGCAACGGGATACAGACAACCAGGACCGGCCGCGGCACCGCGGCCGGGGGCGGCCGGGGGCCCGGGGGATGGG
>CBDURB010000302.1:0-2506 GCA_965369585.1 uncultured bacterium | reverse complement strand
CTGGTTCTAGCGGACCTTGACGACTTCAAAGCGGTTAATGACCGGTTCGGCCATCTCTTTGGGGACGACATCCTCAGGTTGGTGGCCTCGCTAGGCTGGCAGACCTGTCGCGACGGTGAGATCGTGGGGCGCTACGGCGGCGACGAATTCCTGTTCGTCCTGCCCGACAGGTCAGCAGGCCAGGCTATGGCGTTCGCTGAGGAGTTTCGGCAGGCGGTCGAGAAGGCGACGCTGTACTCACCTCCAGGCCATGCGATCGGAGTGACGGTCAGCATCGGTGTCGCCCAGTGCAGGAAGCAGCTCTTGGACAAACCATCTCGGCTAGTCGACAAAGCGGACAAGGCGATGTACAAGGCCAAGTCGCAGGGTGGCAATCAGGTCATCACGCTCGAGGCGAAGACAGCGCCGGAGAAGGCCCGCTAGCGGATCAGCATAAGCCGAGCCCGGGATTCACCCGGCCCCGTGCAGGCGGGACAATCGGGGGCGCGGCAGACGGACGGTAAGCGGCGAGCAGAGGATGGCGACAGGCTGAAGCCTGTCCTTCTGGATGGAGGGCCCGCAGGCGTTCGGGGAAGAGAAGCCATCTGACCCACCACACCGCCATGCCCCAGATTCCTTCGCGAACGGGCGTCTCGCCGTCTGCAGGCGTGGCCGGCGCTCAGAATGACGTGTGCGGGGCGGTCAGCATGACGGCGTCGGCTTCAGCGCCCCGTTGACAGCCGCCCAGTGCAGGAAGCTGCCGCTGAAGCCGCTGAGGATAGAGTCGGCGTCCATGAGGTCGCTCTACTCCCCACCCGCTTTGGCCCGCCCGAAGTAGCTGAGGGCGAGCCGAACCTTGTCCTCCACGGGCGCGTCCACGGGCAGCTCGCTCTTGGCCACCGCCTCCTGCGCTTCCGACTGGCTGTAGCCCAGCCCCATCAGGGCGGCGACCACGTCCGACGAGTCGCCCGACACCCCGGCAGGTCCGGGCTCCGCCGTCAGTTTGTCCCGCAGCTCCAGCGCGATGCGGCTCGCCAGCTTTTGCCCCACGCCGGGCGCCCGTGCCAGCGCCGCCGCGTTCCCCGATGCGATTGCGTAGGAGAGCTCGTCGACGGCCATGATGGAGAGCAAGGCCAGCGCCACCTTGGGGCCAACGCCGCTGACAGCGATAAGCGTCTGGAACAGGCCACGCTCATCCGCGGAGGCGAAGCCGTACAGCGTCATCCCGTCATCGCGCACGGACAGGTGCGTGTGCAGGGCGATCTCGGCACCGACCTTCGCGCCGGCGACTGTATCGACAGGGCCGTGCACCAGGTAGCCGACGCCGTTCACGTCCACGATGAGCCAGTCCGGGCCGCGCTCCGCGACGACGCCGGTGAGGCGGGCGATGGGGCTCACGACGACACCTCGAGGAGGTTGCTGCGACGCTTGAGGCAATGGCAGAGGGCGACGGCGAGGGCGTCGGCGGCGTCGGCGGACTGAGGCGGTTCGTCCATTCCCAGCAGGGCGCGCACCATCTCCTGCACCTGCTCCTTGCTCCCCTGACCGTAGGTGGTCACGAACTGCTTCACCTCCAGCGGCTTGTACAGGGATACCGGCAACTCCGCCTGTGCTGCCGCCAGCAGCGCCATCGCCCGCGCCTCCCCCACGGCGACGGCGGCGCGCATGTGCCCAGCGTAGAAGTCCTCAACCGCGACCTCGTGCGGCCGCGAGCGGCGGATGACCTCCAGCAGGCCCTGGTGTATCGCCAGGAGCCGCTCGCCCCGGGGCAGGCGATTCGACGAGCGGATCGCGCCGAAGTCTAAGAGGGTGTGATCGCGGCCCTCGAGTCGGACGAGGCCGTAGCCGGTGACAGAGATGCCGGGGTCTATACCGAGCACGATAAGGGTGTCTGTGTCCGTCAATCGGCCACCAGTAAATCTACACTTGGGGGCTACTGCGCCGCGGCGTACTCCATGAGGACGGACTCGGGGAAGTCCGCGTTGGAGTACACCTTCTGGACGTCATCCAGGTCTTCCAGGATATCGAGGAGCCGGAGCACCTGCCCGGCCGAGCTTTCGTCCAGGGCCAGGGTATTCTTGGGCAGCATGGAGAGCTCAGCGGTGGAGACGGAGAGGCCGGCCTCCTCCAGCGCCCGTCGCACCTTGATCAGCTCCGTGGGCGCGGTGTAGACCTCCAAGCGGCCGTCCTCCGTGCGGACGTCCTCGGCGCCGGCGTCGATGGCGGCAAGCGCCACTTCTTCCGGGTCGCCTTCGCCCACGTCCAGGGCGATGAAGCCGACGCTATCGAACTGCCAGGCGACGCTGCCAGATTCGCCCAGGCTGCCGCCGTTACGGGAGAGGGTGGTACGGATCTCGGAGACGGTGCGGTTCCGGTTATCGGTGACTACCTGGATGATGATGGCGACGCCACCGGGGCCGTAGCCCTCGAACGTCGTCTCGACGAGGGCGGCCGCGTCGCCGCCGCCGGCGCCACGCTCGATGCCGCGCTTGATCGTGTCGGCGGGCATGTTGCTCTCGCGCGCCTT
>CBDURB010000301.1:0-2507 GCA_965369585.1 uncultured bacterium | reverse complement strand
GGCCGGCACTGGACCGCTCCGATACCGGGCCTTCAGTAGCAGTGTCAGATTCGGCAGATCAGCTCGTATGCGGTTACTTCCGTAGCATCTCCTGTCCAGTACTCGGCGAATCCTTTGTGTGCCCAGTCGAGCGACGCCTAAGGTGAGGGTAATGGCACCGCCCCAACCTGTTCGCGAGCAGCGACAGCTCTATCGATGAGGCGATTCCGTCTTAGACTACGCCAATCAGCCGCGAACGGATGTTGACGTGAGGACCCATTTGAGAGTCCGTCCCGGTGTCAGAATTGGAAGAAGAGGTGGTGACCCGCGACAGTTCGCCCGCCTTTCGCAGTGCAACACAGTGTAGTAGGAGTGTCAAGCTTGCGGGCCGGCGATGAACTCCTGAGAAGCCGGTCCTATTTCGTCTTCCGCTAGACCTACCTTCGGTGGGGGTTAAACACGTCGTTGAGGGCGTCGCCCAGGAGGTTAAAGGAGAACAGCAGCGCGGCCACTGCCACAGCCGGCACCAGCATCAGGATCGGGTGCGCCCGTAGGTTAGTCAGCCCGGAGCCATCGAAGATCATGACGCCGAAGCTGGGGTGCGGCGGCTGGATGCCGAGCCCCAGCCAGGTGAGGGCGATCTCTGTACCCGCGATGGCGCCAAGGGAGAACGTGACCGCCACTATAACGATGTTGCTCACGTTGGGCAGGAGGTGGTGGAACAGCACCCGTGGCGTCCGCGCGCCCGCCGCCCGCGCCGCCATCACGTAGTCGGTCTCCCGCAGCGACAGCACCTGGGAGCGGACTATGCGGGCCATCCCCACCCAGCCGAACAGGGAGAGCACCCCGAAGATGAGGAAGTAGTCCGGCAACCCCGCCTCGTTCAGTCCGCCCAGGATCGGCCAGCCGTCGAACTTGTCGAAGAAATCCTCCACCCTGGGACGGACAGTGGCGGTTATAAGGAGCAGTATCAGGATCTCGGGCAGTCCGAAGAAGGCGTCGGCCACGCGCATGATCAGGTTGTCGACTCGGCCACCGGCGTAGCCCGCAAGCAGCCCCAGCGTCACCCCCAGGGCCAGCCCACCGGTGAGGATGGCGGCGACCGAGATGATGACCGTCGTCTGGGCGGACCACATCACCCGCGAGAGGAGGTCGCGCCCCAGACGGTCGGTCCCCAACGGGTGCTCGAGGCTGGGCCCGGCGAACGTGTTCGCGAAATCGGTATCGGCGAAACCGTAGGGGGCAACCAGGGGGGCGAAGATGCCGGCCAGGTAGATTATCGCGATGACCACCAGCGCCACCACAGCCAGCCGTTTGCGGACCAGCCTGCGTAGGATCAGGAACGAGGGCCGCGGGGTGACGTCCTCCGCCTCCAACGTGCCGTTTGCCGCCTCGTAGGCCATCAGCGCCCCACTCCCCCACCCAGCCGGATGCGCGGGTCGATGAACGCGTACGTTATGTCGACCAAAAGGTTCGCCGCGACAAAGGCAGTCGAAGTGATTAGCACGATCGCCATGATGCTGTCGTAATCGCGGTTAAAGACGGCCTCGAAGGCGTAAGAGCCGATGCCCGGGATACCGAGCAACGTCTCCAGGAAGATGGAGCCGCCGAGCAACCCCACTAACGCGAACCCCATGATCGTCGCCAGGGGCAGCAGGGCGTTGCGGGCGATGTGGCGGCTAACCACCGTGAACTCCGCCAGGCCCTTCGCCCGCGCCGTGCGCACGTAGTCCTCGCTCAGCACCTCCAGCACCTGGGCGCGCATATAGCGGGCGACGCCGGCGATGCCGGGAAGGGTGAGGATTATCACGGGCAGGATGGCCCGCTTGTTCAGCAGGCCTATCTCCACGCCGAAGAACTCGCGCACCTCCCAGCCGCCCGAAGGCAGCCAGGCACCGCGTAAACCGAAGGGCCACCAGTCATGTTCTATAGCGAGCAGCCACTGCAAGAAGGGGATGCTCACCAGCACCGGCACGGAGGCGAAGAACAGGAAGACCGATATGATAAACGGGTCCATCCAGGTACCCTGTCTCATCGCCGACCAGATGCCGGCCGGCAAGCCGATAGCGAATATCAGCACCAGGGCCAGCAGGTTGTACTGGAAGGTCACCCACAAACGCGGAAAGATGACGTCCTCAACCGGCAGCCCGCGGTAGGTCAGAGACGTGCCCAGATCACCGGTGACGAAGTTCTCCATGTAGCGCCCGTACTGGACGAAGAAGTTATCGTTGTAGCCCAGCTCATCGGCGATGCGCTCCCGCACCTCCGGATCGCGGTACTGGCCCTGGAGGATCTGGATCGGATCGCCGGGCCCGAACCGGCCCAGGCCAAACGTGACCAGGGAGACCGCCAGCAGGATCACCGGCGCCCAGAGTAGCCTCCGCACGATATATGACGCGAGCCCCTGCATGAAGGCGCCCCCGCTCTAACGATTCAGGCTGACGTAGCGCAGGTTGGGGATAACGAAGGGGGCGATGAAGTAGTCCTGGACGTACGGTTTGACGAGGGCGTTGCTCTTGCCGTGGTAT
>CBDURB010000300.1:0-2507 GCA_965369585.1 uncultured bacterium | reverse complement strand
CCGCACACCCTGCTCCACCGCCGAGATGAACTCGCGCGGTACGGAGCCGCCGATGATCTTGGACTCAAACTCGATGCCCGCACCCTTCTGCTGCGGCTCCACCTCCAGCTCGACGACGCCGAACTGGCCGCGGCCGCCCGTCTGGCGCACGAAGCGCCCCTCGGCCTTCGCAGACTGCAAGATCGTCTCCTTGTAGGCCACCTCCGGGCGGCCCACGTTGGCCTCCACGTTGAACTCCCGCAGCATGCGGTCAACGATGATCTCCAAGTGCAACTGGCCCATACCGGAGATGATCGTCTGACCGGTCTCGGAGTCATATCGGGCATGGAACGTGGGATCCTCCTCGCCCAGGCGGACGAGTGTCTCTACCATGCGGTCCTGATCGTTCTTGGTCTTCGGCTCAATCGCCACCGATATGACCGGCTCCGGAAACTTGATCGCCTCCAGGAGCACGGGCTGGCCCTGGACACAAAGAGTGTCACCGGTGAAGGTATTCTTGAGGCCCACCGTAGCGGCGATGTCGCCGGCCTGGACATCATCGATATCCTCGCGACGATTGGCGTGCATGCGCAGGATGCGTCCCAAACGCTCCCTATCGCCGCGGGCGCTGTTCAGCACCGAGGCGCCCTGTTTCACCGTGCCGGAGTAGACGCGGAAGTAAACGAGACGGCCAACGTAAGGGTCAGCGACAACCTTAAAGGCGAGGGCGGAGAACGGCTCATCATCTTTGGGGAACCGTTCCAGCAGTTCGCCCGTCTTGGGGTGAGTCCCCATGACGGGCGGAACCTCTGCGGGTGAGGGGAGGTAGTCTATTACGGCGTCCAGCAGCGGGCGGACGCCCTTGTTCTTCAGAGCGGAGCCGCAGAGAACCGGGGTGACCAGGTTGGCGATGGTGGCCCGGCGCAGAGCCTTCTTGAGCTCCGCGGGCGAAACTTCATGGTGCTCCACGTAGCTTATGAGCATCTGGTCGTCCACCTCGGCTATCGCCTCGACTAGCTGTTCGCGGTGGCGCTGGGCCTCTTCCCGGTAGGTGTCAGGGATGGGCTCAATCTCCGGCTGGGCATCTTGCTCCCCGGTGAAGGTAATCGCCTTCATCTCCACCAGGTCGATGACACCCCGGTGGGCATCCTCCACACCGATGGGCAGCTGGATAACCACGGGGCGAGCGCTCAGGCGATCTTTGATCATCCCCACCGTGCGCTGGAAGTCTGCGCCCACGCGGTCAATCTTGTTGACGAAGCAGATGCGCGGAATATGGTAGCGGTCAGCCTGCCGCCATACGGTCTCCGACTGGCTCTGTACGCCGGCGACGGCATCGAATACAACAACGCCTCCATCCAAAACACGGAGGCTGCGTTCCACTTCCGCGGTGAAGTCCACATGGCCGGGGGTGTCCACGATGTTGATCGTGTAGTCCCGCCACTGGGTAGTAGTGGCGGCGGCGGTGATAGTGATCCCCCGCTCCCGCTCCTGCGCCATCCAGTCCATGACGGCAGTACCGGCGTCCACGTTACCGATCTTGTAGGTGCGCCCCGTGTAGTACAGAATGCGCTCGGTAACCGTGGTCTTCCCGGCATCGATATGGGCGATGATCCCGATATTTCGGAACGATTCGATAGGCGTTTGTCTAGTCATGAAAGCTACATTCAGCTCCGGCCGTGGTAAGGCTGAAGTTACCACCGGTAATGCACAAAAGCCTTGTTGGCTTCAGCCATGCGATGCGTGTCGTCTCGGCGCTTGACCGCCGTGCCCTGCTGGCGGTAGGCGTCCACAAGCTCAGTAGCCAGACACTCAGCCATAGGGCGTCCCTGACGGGCGCGCGCGCTGCTGAGGATCCAGCGCATGGAGAGGGAGAGCTGCCGCGATGGACGGACCTCCAGAGGGATCTGGTAGGTGGCGCCACCGACGCGTCGGGGGCGGACCTCCAGGGTAGGCATAACGTTTCGAACCGCCGTCTCGAACACCTGGACGGGCGGGTCCTTAGTGCGTTGCGCCGCCGTATCCATCGCCTCGTACAGGATGCGCTCGGCGGTGCTCTTCTTGCCCTTCTTCATGACCTTATTGATCATCATCTGCACCCAGACGCTCCCGAACTTGGCGTCGGGCGGCGTTGGACGGCGGATTACTTTACCCCTACGAGGCATCGATCAGACTCCCTGAGCCTACTGTGAACCCTCGGGCTTGCGGGTCCCGTACTTGCTGCGCTGCTGCCTGCGGCCGCTCACGCCAAGGGCGTCCAGCGCCCCCCGAATGATATGGTAGCGGACGCCGGGCAGGTCCTTGACCCGGCCGCCGCGGATGAGAACCATGGAGTGCTCCTGAAGCGTGTGGCCCTCGCCCGGAATGTAGGCTGTGACCTCAATGCCGTTAGTGAGGCGTACTCTCGCCACCTTACGCAGGGCGGAGTTAGGCTTCTTCGGCGTCTGGGTACGCACGTTGGTGCAGACGCCCCGCTTCTGGGGGGCGCCATCATCGCGCACTGTCCGGTTGGTCAGGGCGTTGTAATG
>CBDURB010000299.1:0-2509 GCA_965369585.1 uncultured bacterium | reverse complement strand
CATTTCCGCCGCTCTATTGATGACCATCTCCATGGTCATGGAGGGGTCATCGGCGGTGAGGAAGCGGCGGGCGCCGAGGATCTGCTGGTAGGCCTCGCGGGCGGCGTCCTGGCCCGGCCGTCCTTTGCTGGAGACGAGGGAGACGCCGTCCAGGGCAGAGATTGCCCATGAGCGGGTTCCCGTGCCCTGCTTGCCCCAGTTGCCTGGGAGGGCCAGGAGCAGGGCCATGGCCCGCTCCATCAGGTCGCCGTGGTAGTACTTGCCGGAGTTCCAGCCGCTGAATATCTTGGTTCGCTTGACGGCCACCTTGCGGGCCACCATGCGGATCATGTCTGCGTTGACCTGGCAGGTCTTGGCGGCGGCCTCCGGCTCGTAGTCCTTGAGGCGGTCCCTGAGCCGCTGGAAGGCGGGCTGTACCTCCACCTCAGTCCCATCGATAAGGAGGGCCTTATAGGTGCCTTCCAGGGCCGGGTCGGTCTCGCCCAGAGACAGCGTTCCCCTGGGCGCGGTGACGATGATGCCCGTTTTGCGGTCGAACCAATAGAACTGGTCATCCCGCTCGCCCGTCATCACGTCGCTGCCCCGCAGGAAGCGTCCGTTGTCCTTTCGGACGAGAAGCGACAGGTCGGTCTGCTCCTGGACGAAACGCTTTTTGTAGAGCCCTTCATCGATGATGACCTTGCACATCGATAGCGCCAGGGCGGCGTCGGTGCCGATGCGCACCGGTAGGTGGTAATCGGCGTGGATGGCGGAGGGGCTGTAATCGGGGGCGATGGTCATCACCTCGCCGCCGTTGTAGCGGGACTCGCATACGTAGTGGTACCACTGGATGTTTGTGTAGACGGGGTTGCAGTGCCAGATGAGGGTGAGCTCCGCCAGGAACCAGTCGTCCATGGAGGAGACGGGGTCGAACTTGCCCCAGGTGAGGTAGTAGCCGGGGCTGAAGTCCTGGAACTCGGCGTTACCGTCGGTGAGAGGCGAGCCGAGGGCGCCCGCGAATAGGCGCGCGGGGGCGGCGCCCAGCTCCGGCGTCATCAGGGTGATGATGGACTCCGGCCCCTGATCCTGGACTGCGTCCAGCATGGCGTTGGCGATGTCGGTGAGAGCCTCGTCCCAGGAGACCTCCTGCCACTTCCCCTCGCCGCGCTTGCCGGCCCGCTTCAGGGGCTTCGTTACGCGTTCAGGGCCGTAGTGGGTGTAGGCCCAGCAGGTGCCCTTCTGACAGCCCATAGGGTTCATGTCCGGCACGCCTTGCTGGATCACGGGCAGAGTGCCGCTCTGCTCCTCCCGCATGATCTTGCCATCGCGGACGTAGACGCGGAATGGGCAGCCGCCGGGGTAGCAGTCCACGGCGTGGCTGCCCCAGGTGACCTTGTCCCACTTCCACTTGTCGCGGTAGCGCTCAGCCCAGGTTCCCGGTTGCTTTGAAGCTGCCATACTCCCTACCTCCGCTGTAAGGGGCTAAGTGCAGAGATGACCCGATAGTATGTTGACTGAAAGGCGAATGGGGACGCTATCAGGCAGCGCCGTAAAAAGCTGTGGTGTTTTGCCCCACTTGGCTACGAAGCGGGTGCGGCGGCTGGCTGGGATCGCAGCCAGTGTACGATCACCCGTCCAACGGTGTGAAGAAGGAAACCGGCCAGGAAGGACGGGATGGCCGCGCCCAGCCAGGTGGCTTCGTCCGTCAGGGGGAAGGTGAGTTGGAGGGCGTCGGCGAACAGCCAGCTCATGGCTTCTTGCCACCAGCCGACGTCCGCGGGCGAGATCCAATGGTAGAGGAGGAACCCGAGCGCCCAGGCGGCCAGCGCCGAGGGCGCGGCGGCGAGCTGAGCGGAGCTGCGGCTCTGGAGGAAGTCTGCCACCAGCACGCCGAAGAGGGGCACGAACAGGGAGGCGAGCAGGAGGAGCGACGCCTCGTAGGAAACCACATCGAGCGCCAGGGCCAGGATCACGGCCGCACCACCCGCAAACAGCGCTCCCCGGCGCGCGCCCGCCGCCGGGAGAGCCGTGCGCAGCGACACCGAGGCCGAGGCCGTATTGGCGAACAGCTCGTCCACCTGGAGGATCAGCAGCAGGACGAGGGCGATGAGCCCCACCTGCATTCCAACCACGAAGCCGGCGATGTCTCCCGTCTCCACGGCCGGCAGGTAAAGCACCCCAAAAGCGCCAAACCAGGCGGCGCCTACGAAATATCCGGCGGCCGTGCCGGAGAAGGCGGCGCCCACGCTGCGGCCGTGGCGCGAATAGTCCGCCACCAGCGGCAGCCACAGCAGGGGCACGATGAGCATCACGTCCACCGCCTGCCAGAAGGAGGGCCAGCCGCCGACAGCCGGGCGTCGCAAGTAGGCGGGGAATTCGAACTCCATGTAGGCGGAGAGGGTCACCACGGCCGCTACCAGAAGGGCCAGCCACAGTCCGGCCCGGCGCAGGAGCTTGCGCACGGTGACCTGGGGCACGGCGACCACCAGGGCCAGGCCCGCCAGCCCGAAGACTATCACCCACAGGGGCC
>CBDURB010000298.1:0-2538 GCA_965369585.1 uncultured bacterium | reverse complement strand
CCGGCCGGTTCTTCTTCATCTGCACCGGCGTCAGCCAGGCGTCGGCCGCTCCCTGCGCCAGGAGCTTCTCCAGAACGTAGCCCAGCATCTCGCCCGTCATGTCATCGATGTTGGTCTCGATGAGCACCATCGGCCGTGAGGCGGCGGCTACACCTTCACCGAGCCACATCCTCAGGACGTTGGGCCTGTCCGGCAGATCGCGCCTGCCGGCGCCGTAGCCGATCCGGTTCAACGTCATCTCCGGCCGCTGGAACCGGGCCAGCTCGGCGACGATGGCGGCGCCGGTAGGCGTCACCAGCTCACCTTCGTCCGCACTCGCGGACCGCAACGGCGCCTTCGCGCGCGCCAGCAGCTCCAGCGTGGCCGGCGCCGGCAGCGGCAGCGCCCCATGCGGCCCTTCGACCCGGCCTGACCCCGACGGCAGCGGCGAGCAGTACAGCTCATCCACGCCCAGCAACCGCAGCCCGGCGATCGTGCCCATCACGTCCACCACCGCATCCACGGCGCCCACATCGTGCAGGTGCACCATCTCCACCGTCTCCCCGTGCACGGCCGCCTCCGCCTCCGCCAGCCGCTTGAAAACAGCGCTCCCCTTCTCGCGGTCCGCCGAAGGCAGAGAAGACTTAGCGATGACAGCCTTCACATCCGCCAACGTCCGTGGCGACTGCGGCTCCCGCACACTCACAATCGCCCGCTGGGCCGCGAGACCTCCCTTCGTCACCCGCTTCGCCTCAAGGGAGTACCCTGCCAGGGGGATCTTGGCCAGCTCAGACCGCATCCCCTCCAGCGTGACGCCCACATCCAGCAACGCCCCCAGGAGCATGTCACCGCTGACGCCGGAGAAGCAATCCAGATATGCGATGCGTCCCACTCTACTCACGAAGCCCTTCTCGCGACTGCCGGTTGATGACCGCCGCCAGATAGCCGGCCCCGAACCCGTTATCGATGTTGACCACGCCAACGCCGGCGGCGCAGCTATTGAGCATCGCCAGGAGAGGGGCCAGGCCGCCGAAGCTGGCGCCGTAGCCTACCGAGGTGGGCACCGCTATCACCGGCGCCGCCACCAGCCCGGCCACAACGCTGGGCAGCGCCCCCTCCATCCCCGCCACCACCACCAGCGCCCGCGCCGATTGCATCGCCTCCAGCTTGTCCAGCAGGCGGTGGAGCCCGGCTATGCCCACATCGTAATAGCGTTCCGCCTGGCTGCCCATGAGTTCCGCTGTCACCGCCGCCTCCTCCGCCACCGGCAGGTCAGACGTGCCGGCGCAGAGAACAACCACGCCCGGCCAGCGCGGCTCCCGGCTGCGGTCCAGAGTAATAGCGCGGGCATCCGCATGGTAGTGCGCGTCCGGCAGACGCTCTTTGACCGCGCCATAGGTTTCTACATCCACCCGCGTGATCAGCAGCCGGTCCGAACCAGCGGCCAGACGCTCCGCGATGGCGACCACCTGCCCCTCACTCTTCCCCTCGCCAAGGATAACCTCCGGGAAGCCGCGGCGAAGAGCTCGATGATGGTCCAGCTCCGCGAAACCGATGTCTTCGTAGGGCAACCGCCGCAGATGCTCCAGCATCCCGTCCAGGGATAGAGAACCCTGCTGGAAAGACTGTAGCAGATCCCGCAACTTTGACTCGTCCGTAGCGATCCTCCTTCGTAGAGCAGGGCGTATTGTAGCATCGGCCTCTCGCTTGCGTAAACGAGCGGGCGGCCCCGATAATGACCGCAACATGCGTTCCTGGCCCGCTCCTTCCATGCTCTGGTTTGCCTTCCTGATCGGGTTCGCCGTCCTCAGTGGATTCGCCGCCGCCTATGACCGCTTCCCAGCCGACCTATGGCTGGCCCAGCGTTTGCAGGAGATAGACGCCGCCGGCTTCGCGCGGGCGCTGGACTGGGCGGAGGACCTGGCCGATATCCCCTGGATCATCGTCGTGTGGCTCGGCGGCGTCGCCGCCGTGTTCGCGGCGGCCCGCCGCTGGGAGGCGCGGATCCTCCGTACCAGCGCGCTCGTCAGGCCGCTCAACGCCGGCGTCAAGGAGCGGATAGACCGGCCGCGGCCCCCGGCGGACCTGGTTGCGGTCAGTGACCACCCGTCCAGCCCCGCCTTCCCCAGCGGCCACGCCGATGGCGTCATCGTCATCTACGGCCTCCTGTTCTACTTCATCACGTCGTTCGTTACTCAGCCGTGGCTGCGGCTGCTGGGGCAAGCCGCCTGCCTGTGGGTGATCCTGTTCACCGGCACGGAGCGGGTCTACGTGGGCGCCCACTGGCCCAGCGACGTCCTCGGCGGCTACTATCTGGGGGGCCTGATACTGGCCGTCATCATAGCCGGCCACCGCCTAATCGTGCTGGGCCTGTCCGCCGGCACGTGTGCGCCTCGGCGTAGGCAGGAAGACCCAGTGAGAGAGTAACCATTATAATGAGCCTACGTTATTAGTAACGCGGCGCTATGAACTGGCTCGATATCGTAATCGTTCTCATCATCGCCTTCTTCGCGATCTCCGCCTTCCGGGCGGGCCTCATACGCGAGGTGGTGACGCTTA
>CBDURB010000297.1:0-2538 GCA_965369585.1 uncultured bacterium | reverse complement strand
CCGTGCATGCCGGGCATGCCCATATACAGCGGGTGCGTGCCGGGGAAGCCGCTGATACCCAGGAGAGTGGTGATGACGGGGATGCTGGCCTTCTCCGCCAGCTCCCGTATCTCATCGTAGGCCTGCGAGATGATGATCCCGTGCCCCGATAGGATTACCGGCCGCTTCGCCCCAGCGATTAGCTCCGCGGCCTTCGCCACTTCCGCTGGGTCCGGGTACAGCCGCGGCCTGTACCCCTTCAGCTCCACCTTCTCGGGCCAGACGAACTCGGCCTTCTGCTGGAAGACGTCGCGGGGTATGTCCACCAGCACCGGCCCCGGACGGCCGGTGGACGCGATGTGGAACGCCTCCCGTATGACCTTGGGTATCTCCGCCACGTCCAGCACTAGATAGTTGTGCTTGGTGATAGGGATGGTGATGCCGGTGATGTCCGCCTCCTGGAAACCGTCACGCCCGAGGAGGGCGCTAATCACGGCCCCCGTTATACAGACCAGGGGCACGGAGTCCATCCAGGCGTTGGCGATGCCGGTGACGATGTTGGTCGCGCCGGGACCGGAGGTAGCGAAGCACACCCCTACCTTGCCCGATACGCGGGCGTAGGCGTCGGCGGCGTGGGCCGCGCACTGCTCGTGCTTCACCAGGTAGTGGCGTACCTTCGAGGAGTACTGGGGAATCGCATCGTACAGAGGCAGGTTAGCGCCCCCAGGCAGACCGAAAATGTCCTCGGTCCCCTCCCTGACCAGCGCCTCCATCACCATTTGGGCTCCTGTCATCTCCGCCATGACTACATTCCTCCAGACACGATTAGGCTCATCAGCGTTACATTCATTCCGTAATTGCTATCCGCATACGGCGCCTTCCGACGCCGATGATACAAGCCGGGCGTACTTGGCGAGCGCGCCGCTCGTGTACTTGGGCGCAGGCGCCTTCCAGGCGTCCTGTCGTCGCTTCATCTCGTCCTCCGCGACCTGAACGTCGATGCGGCGCTTGGGGATGTCCAGGCTGATGACGTCGCCATCCCGGACGAGGGCGACGGGGCCGCCGACCGCAGCCTCCGGCGCCACGTGGCCGATCATGAACCCGTGTGTCGCCCCGGAGAAGCGGCCGTCCGTGATGAGGGCAACGTCCTCGCCCAGCCCCTGCCCGGCGATGGCGGCCGTCACCGCAAGCATCTCGCGCATGCCGGGCCCGCCCTTGGGCCCTTCGTAGCGGATGACGACGATATCGCCGGCCTTGATCCGCCTCTCGCGCACCGCCTCCGCCGTCGCCTCCTCGCCGTCGAAAACGCGGGCCGGGCCGCTGAACTGTAGCTTCTTCACGCCACTGGTCTTCATCACGCAACCCTCCGGCGCCAGATTCCCCTTCAGGACCACCAGCGTACCCGTAGGCTCCAGCGGCTTATCGACGGGCAGGACCACGTCCTGGCCATCGCCGATCTGGAGGCCGGCCAGGTTCTCAGCAACGGTCTTGCCGGTGACGGTCAACGCCTCGCCGTTCAGCAGGCTGCTATCCAGCAGCTCCTTCATCAGCAACGGCACGCCGCCCACTCGGTCCAGGTCAGTCATCACATAACGTCCGCCGGGCCGCGTATCGGCGATGTGCGGCGTGCGTCGGCCGATACGGTCGAAGTCGTCCAGTGAGAGCGGCACGCCGGCCTCGCGGGCGATCGCCAGCAGGTGAAGGGCGGCGTTGGTGGAGCCGCCGATCGCCACCACCACGGCGATCGCGTTCTCAAACGCCGCCTTGGTGAGGATATCGCGGGGCTTCAGGTCCGCCTCCAGCAGCCTCAACGCCGCCTCGCCCGTCCGGCGACAGAGGTCATCCCGGCGCGGGTCGGTTGCGGGTATAGAGGCGCTATAGGGCAGCGCCATGCCCAGCGCCTCGCTGGTGCAGGCCATCGTGTTGGCCGTGTACATACCGGCGCAGGAGCCCTCCCCTGGACAGGCGGCGCACTCCAGCTCATACAGCTCCTCTTCGGTCATGCGGCCCGCCTCGTACGCGCCGACGCCCTCGAACACGTCCTGGACGGTGACGTCGCGGCCCTTGTAGCGGCCCGGCATGATCGTGCCGCCGTACAGGAAGATGGACGGTATGTTCAGGCGGGCCGCCGCCATCAACGAGCCGGGGAGGCTCTTGTCGCAGCCCGCGATCGTCACCAGCGCATCGTAGGCGTGGGCCATCACCATCAGCTCGATAGAGTCCGCGATGACCTCTCGGCTGACCAGCGAGGCCTTCATCCCTTCGTGGCCCATAGCGATACCGTCGGACACGGCGATGGTGACGAACTCCCGTGAGGTGCCACCGCTGCTGCCGACGCCCTCTTTCACACGGTCGGCCAGGCGGTCCAGGTGGATGTTGCAGGGCGTGGCCTCGTTCCAACTGCTCGCCACGGCCACAAACGGCTTCTGGATGTCCTCGTCGGACAGCCCCATCGCCCGCAGGAACGCCCGGTTGGGCGCCCGCGCCGGGCCCCCTTTCATCGTCTCGCTTCTCAGCCTTCTGGTCGTCACCATCTCCGTCGCTCACTCCCGCATAACT
>CBDURB010000296.1:0-2545 GCA_965369585.1 uncultured bacterium | reverse complement strand
CATCATCGCGGAGATGGGCTCCGTCATCGTCGCCTACTCCGGCGGCGTGGACTCCACCTTCGTCGCCGCCGTGGCCAGCGACGTCCTTAGCGACCGCGCCCTGGCGATTACCGGCGTCTCCCCCTCCATCCCGCAGTCCGAGGTGCGGGAGGCGAAGGAGCTGGCTCGCAGCTTCGGCATCGCCCACGAGCTCATCGACACGCAGGAGATGGACGACCCCAACTACGTCGCCAACAGCCCCGCCCGCTGCTTCCACTGCAAGGACGAACTCTACGGCCGCCTCATAGGGATAGCGCGGGAGCGCGGCTTCGATTACGTCGCCGACGGCTGCAACCTGGACGATACCGGCGACTTCCGCCCCGGACGCCGCGCCGCCGCCCAGCACGGCGTCCGCAGCCCGCTGGTGGAGGCCGGCCTCACCAAGGAGGACATCCGCGCCCTCTCGCGGGAGCGGGGTCTGCCCACCTGGGACAAGCCGGCGATGGCCTGCCTCTCCTCCCGCATCCCCTACGGCACGCCCGTGACCGTCGAGGCGCTGGGCCGAATCGGCGACGCGGAGGCCTACCTGCGCTCCCTCGGCCTGCGACAGCTCCGCGTCCGCCACCACGAGGACGTCGCCCGCATCGAGACGGACGAGGCGGGACTGGAGCTGCTCATCTCCCGCCGCGCCGAGGTCGTGGAGCGGCTGAAGGCGCTGGGCTACCTGTACGTGACGCTGGACCTGGCGGGGTACCGCTCCGGGTCGCTCAACCTGCCTTTGGGCAGGCACGGGCGGCGCTGAAAGCAGAGTAAGTGAAGCTAGTTGTCGTTGCCATCGCCACGGCGCTGCTAGCAGCCGTTCTCTCCTCCTGCGGTGGCGATGGCGGCCCTTCCGTGCTCCTCGTCCTGGAGGCCGACCTGAGCCGCCTGCCTCCGGACGTGGACGCAGACGATGCGCTGGAGGAGGTAGAGGACATCCTTAAGCGCCGCGCGGGGGCCTTTGGCGGGTCGGTCAAGGAGGTGAGTCGCGAGGGCGAAAACAGGCTGTCAGTACGGACGCGAGGCATCGATCCAGAGGAGGCGCGGGAACTGCTGGGCAAGACGGCCCAGTTGGAGTTCCGCAAGCCGACCTTGGACGAATTCCGCGACATCGTCTGCGAGACGGAGGACGGTAGCCTCTACCCCCAACTCTTCCTGCCCGGTCTTTTCGTGGAGGACGAGATCAACGACACCATGACCTGCCCGCCCAACGAAGACGGGGCAACCGGGGTCGTGTTGTGGGAACCCGCCACGGGAACCGATAGTCAGGGCACGGAGAGAGTGCTAACGGGAAGCTTCCTCAAGGCCAACTCTAAGGTAGAAGGCCCGCCGCCCACAGTCACGATCGAGTTCACCCCTGTGGGCGGCCTGCTGTTCGAGCAGATCACCACGGAGCTCGTCGGCCTTCCCCTGGCCATCTTCCTGGACGAAGAGCTGATCGGTGCACCGACGGTGAGCCAGCCCATCACCGGCGGCCAAGCGAGCATTACAGGCCTCAACGAGGACGAGGCCCGCATTCTGGCGATTCAGTTGAACTCAGGCGCCCTGCCGGTCCCCGTTAATCTGATCAGCGTCGAAGAGACTCTCTAGGTGCCCCCAGACACCGACGACCGCCCCACCCATCCCTGTGCTACCCTGGACTCGTATCTCCTACAGAAACGGAGGCCACCGCCATGAAATGTCCCCGCGACGACACCGAGCTAATCATCGAGCACCACCACGGCATCGAGGTGGACCACTGCCCCACCTGCAACGGCCGCTGGCTGGACCACCACGAGCTCGATGAGCTTGAGTCGACCGTCCCCTCCACGGAGGAGGAGCGCCGCGCCACCATCCAGTTCGCCAAGATCCAGAGCGAGCTGAACTGCCCTAAGTGCGGCAAGCGGATGACCGCCTTCAACTATCGCGCCTACGACCTGGAGCTGGACACCTGCGATGACGAGCACGGCTTCTGGCTGGACGCCGGCGAGGGTGGCCGCGTGCGCGACATCATCGAGGAGCGGATAAAGGGCCTGTCGCGGGCTGCCTCGGCGGAGGCCGCCTGGGGCGGCTTCATCGACGGCCTAAAGGGCGGCAGCCGCGGCGGCGGCGGCGGCGTCTGGGATCAGGTGACCGGCCTGTTCAAGCGGCGAAAGCGCTGAGCTAGGGCCGGACCGTCTGCTCCAGCGGCTCGAACACACCAGGTTGCACCCTACGGGCGGCCTGGAAGCGGCCCGCACGCAGCTCCGCCAGCATATCCTCTTCGCTCTCCAGCTCCTTCTCGAACACGGTGGCGTAGCGCCCCACCTCCATCGGCATGTGGGCGTCGCTGCCGGCCACGCCGGGCCTCCCCAGCACCTGCGCCACCTCCTGCGCCAGTGCGTTTTCGCGGTCGATGCAGCCGCCGTTCAGCACCTCGATGGCGTCCACCAGGTGGAACAGTGGATGCTCGGCCATGACCTCAGGCGACACCCCATCGGCGTCGCGGCGGTCGCCGAACAGGAAGTTCGAAGGACCGGGGAAGTAGCGAAAGGGGTGGCAGAGGATC
>CBDURB010000295.1:0-2552 GCA_965369585.1 uncultured bacterium | reverse complement strand
GCGCCCGACGGCTGGATCATCACCAACGATGAGATCGCCACCCTGGTCCAACGCTTCCCCGATCGCTTTATCGGCCTCGCCACCGTCGACCTGAGACGGCCGGTCGAAGCCGTCGGCGAGCTGCGGAGGGCCGTCAGCGACCTGGGCCTGCGGGGGTTGCATATGCTGCCCTGGATGTGGAACCTCCCTCCTAACGATAAGCACTACTACCCCCTCTACGTCGCCTGCGTCGAGCTGGGTATCCCCTTCTGCCTTCAGGTCGGGCACACCGGGCCCCTGCGGCCCTCGGAGCCGGGCCGCCCCATCCCCTACCTTGACGAGGTGGCGCTCGCCTTCCCGGAGCTGACGATCATCGGCGGCCACATCGGCTACCCCTGGACGGAGGAGATGATCGCCCTCGCCTGGAAGTACCCCAACGTCTACATCGATACGTCCGCCTACATGCCCCGCTTCTACCCGCCCGCCCTGCGTATGTTCATGAACAGCTACGGTCAGGACAAGGTGCTGTTCGGCACCAACTACCCCATGCTCTCCCCTGCCCGCTGCCGCCCCCAGGTCGAAGAGCTCGGCCTGAAGCCGGAAGTCAGGGAGAAGTTCCTCCGCTTGAACGCTCTCAAAGCGTTCGGGCTGACGGACTGAAGTGATGCCGCGACGCGGGTGACCCATGCAGAACAAGTACGTTGGCGACATCGGGGACTTCGGGAAGTATGGTCTGCTGAGGGCGCTCTGCGGCATTAGGGAAGGTGACCTTGGAGAGAGGCTGTCCCTAGGAATCGTTTGGTACTTGAACCCAGACGATAAGGGTCCCGGAGGTGGGCATACGGAGTACCTCTATAAGCCTGAGAGGTTTCGATCATGTGATCCGCCGGTTTTCCACACTCTATACTGGATCGTGAAGGCCAAGCAGAGGAACGTTGCCAATATCGGTGATAGTGAGATATTCTCCCCTGACACGGTCTTCTTTCCGGAGGGCACGTTTAGGGACTACGTACCGGGGCAAATCGAAAGCAGGAAGGAATGGCTAGACCGCGCGCTAGCGGCTACGGTTGGCTCCGACTTCGTCTTTCTTGATCCGGACAATGGTCTGGTAGCCGGTGAAAACCGAGCTAGCATAGCGCATGTGTATCTTGATGAGATGGCGTGCTTCGTCGAGCGAGGTCAGAGCGTGATAGTGATCCATCACGCTGGCCGACAGAAGGATCAGACTGTCAAAAAGCAAACCCAGACCCTTTTGGATATGATTCGCACCAACATCCGAGGTGCCGGAAGTACATTCGCCTTGCGATACCGCCGCGGAGCACCAGTAAGAGTGTTCTTTGTAATCCCTGCAAAGCGGGATCAGGACATCCTTTTGTCTAGGGCGGAACATCTGACCCAAGGTGCTTGGTCTGGGGACTTTAGCCTCGTCGACCCGGAATCGATATGAAACGCCCCTCCCGCATCGTCCTCACCGGCTTCTCCGGCACCGGCAAGAGCCTCGTCGCTCCCATCGTCGCCGAGCGCCTCGGCTGGCGGGTCATCGAGATCGACTCCCTGGTCGAACGGGCCGCTGACCGGCCCATCCTCGACATCTTCCGACAGGAAGGCGAGGAGCGGTTCCGAGAGCTGGAGGCGGACGCCCTGCGCGAGGCGTGTAACGAATCGCGCGTCGTCATCTCCAGCGGCGGCGGCGCCATCCTCCGGCCGGACAACCGTCGCATCATGGCCGAGGGAGGCTTCGTCGTCTGCCTGGAGGCGCGGCCGGAGACGATCCTTCGTCGCCTTCGCGATAGAGCTGAGGAGGAGCCGTTGGACAGGCCTCTGCTCGCCGTCGCCGACCCTCTCAGCCGCATCCGCGAGCTCAAAGCGGGGCGGCAGAGCCTCTACGCCCTTGCCGATTGGACGGTCCAGACCGACGGCATTTCGCCGGAGGATGCAGCAGATGAGGTCATCCGCGTCTGGCGCAGCCTGGCCGCGTCGGCCATCGCCGACCCCAGGCGCGTCGAAGAGATGACCGCCGTTGAAGCCCCTTCGCCGGCCGCTACGCTCCACGCGATCCCTGATGGCACGGCGTGCGTAGTGCGAACGGCATCGGCGTCCTACCCGGTGTTCGTGGAATGGGGCGCTCTTCCGGACCTCGGCCGGCGGATGCGGGAGGCCGGTCTCACCGGCCGGGCGTACATCATCGGCGATGAGGCGGTTATTGGGCGCTACGGTAAGCAGGCTGAGGCCGCGCTCGTTCAGGCCGACATATCTGTTAGCTCTTACGCCGTCCCCCCCGGCGAGGCGAGCAAGTCGCTGGAGACCGCGAGTGCCATCTACGACTGGCTCATCGAGCAGCGGGCGGAGCGCGAGCACGCCATCGTCACCCTCGGCGGCGGCATGGTCACAGACCTTGCCGGCTTCGTCGCCGCTACATACGCCCGTGGCCTGCCCCTGGTGCACGTCCCGACCAGCCTGCTGGCGATGGTGGACGCCGCTATCGGTGGCAAGGTCGCCGTGAACCACCCGCGGTCCAAGAACGCCATCGGCGCCTTCTACCAACCGCGCTTCGTCCTGGCCGACGTCTCGAC
>CBDURB010000294.1:0-2557 GCA_965369585.1 uncultured bacterium | reverse complement strand
AGGAGGTCAGCGCTGGTAGCGCCGGGGACGCCGAGGTTGATCAGATCAAGGCCGCGGTCGCGGTAGCGCTCGCTCTTGCGCAGGGCGTCGTAGGTGATGGCCACGTAGCCGCCGGTGGCCGGGTCCGAGGCTCCGACGCCGAAGGTGAGGGAGTCGCCGATGGCGACGTAGGCGGGCGCCTCCTTGGCGGCAACTGGAGCCGACGGCGCCAGGAGGGCCAGGGAGAGAAAGGCCGCCAGTAGCGGCAAGAGTCTTCGCATGAACCTGATATGGGATTCTAAGGGAGGTACGCCAGTGGGTCTACCGGGGAGCCGCCGATCCAGAGCTCGAAGTGCAGATGGGCGCCGGTGCAGTAGCCGGTGCAACCGATGGCGCCGATCTGTTCGCCCTGGCCCACGATTTGTCCCTGGGCCACGTAGATGGCCGATAGATGGGCGTAGGTGGTCTCCGAGCCGTCTGCGTGGCGGATGACGACGTAGGTGCCCAGGCCCCAGCCCATGCTGGCGGTGAGAACGACGGTGCCGGTGGAGGCGGCGACGACGGGGGCGCCGTAGCGGCCGAAGGCGTCGATGTCAATCGCCAGATGGTAGGAGTTGCCGCCGCGGTACTCGCCGAAGTAGGAGGAGATGGAGCCGGAGAAGGGCCAGACGTAGCCGATACTGGCCGGTGGTGGCGGTGGAGGAGCCGGCTCAGGCTCCGGCTCCGGGTTGGTGGCCTCGACAGCGGTGACGGCAGCGGAGATGGGCGGAGGAGGAGGGACGGCACCGGGAAGAACGAGGACCATCCCCTCTATAACAGAGTCCGCCGAGCCAATGTCGTTGGGCACGAAGGCGAGGATGCTGGGGACGTCTATCTGATAGAAGGATGCGATATCGGACAGGGTGTCGCCCAGCCTAACGTTGTAGACGATGCCGTTGATGCTGGGGATCTGGAGCTTCTGCCCAACGACGAGCAGATCGGGGTCCTCATGCAGGTCAGTGTTATTCCAGAGGATGTACTCAACATCTATACCGAAGGCGGCGGCGATGGACGCGACGGAGTCTCCCAGCTGAACGGTATAGACGATGAAGGCCGGTTGCGGTTCGGGCGTGGGTTCGGGTGTGGGTTCCGGCGTGGACTCGGGTGTGGCCTCCTCTGGTTCTGTCTGCTGTGGTTCAGGGTTGACGATGTAGATGCCGGAAGAGGTTGCCAGAACAACGGGAGGGCGCAGGTAGCTGACGGAGGGGCTTTCACTAACAGCCTCTTGAAGGGCGACGTCAGCGGAGACGAAAGGAGGCGCGACCCTCCCCAGGGCTCCCGTCGCGGCGACGCCGACCGCGATGAAGGCCATGAGAAAGAAGAGTGCGTGGAGACAGTACCTTCGCTGTTCGGTTGGGGGCTTGCCCGCGCTCTGCGGGTCAAGCATGCGTCTGTCTCGGCCTCCAGGCCAGCGCTGGGGCAACGCTTGCTGGTCCCGAATAATCTACCTCCCGTTTATTTCCTTCTCATGCCAAGATAGCGCCACGTGTGGCACCATCTCAAATCTGCCATGCTTGACAAATCGAGGGTAATTATACCCCATTTGTCAAGTTCTTCACAAATTGACGCGTTATTAACGAACGTGTGACAGGCAGATAAGGAGCAGCAGGGGGAGGTCAGTGAACGCCGCGCCTAGACGGCGTCTTTGATGGTGGCGAGGAACTCTTCGTTTGTCTTGGTGCGCTGGAGGCGTTCCAAGATCAACTCCGTGGCCTCTGCGGAGTTAGATGAGTTCTGGGACACCATGGCGGTCATGCGGCGCAGGAGCAGCACCTTCTTGTATTTCTCTTCGCCGAGCAGGAGATCGTCCCGGCGGGTGCTGCTGCGCTGGATATCGATGGCCGGGTAGGTGCGCCTTTCCGCCAGACGACGGTCAAGGAACAGCTCCCAGTTGCCGGTGCCCTTGAACTCCTCGAATATGACCTCGTCCATGCGGCTGCCGGTATCGACAAGGCAGGTGGCGATCATGGTCAGACTGCCTCCCTCCTCGATGGTGCGGCCAGCGCCGAACAGGCGCTTGGAGGGGTGCAGGGCCACAGGGTCGATGCCGCCGGAGAGGGTGCGTCCGCTGGAAGGTAGGGCCAGGTTGAAGGCGCGGGTGAGACGGGTGATGCCGTCCAAGAGGACTACGATGTGGCGCCCGCCCTCTACCAGACGCTTGGCCCGCTCTATCCCCATCTCAGCCACTCTAGTCTGCTCCTCCACCGGATCATCGAAGGTGGCGGCGAAGACTTCCGCATGCTCTACGGAGCGGCGCCAGTCCGTCACCTCCTCCGGACGCTCACCGATGAGGAGGACGATGATGTGTATCTCTTCGTAGCGGGTGGCGATGGCGTGGGCGATGGTCTTGAGGAGGACCGTCTTACCAGCCTTGGGCGGCGACACGATGAGGCCGCGCTGGCCACGGCCGATGGGGGCGATGAGGTCGATGACTCGGGTGGAGAGGTTGCTGTCGCCAGACTCCAGATCGATGAAATCCTGCGGGAAGATTGGCGTGAGCTGCTCAAAGTAGGGGCGGCGTTTGGCCGTCTCCGGGTCC
>CBDURB010000293.1:0-2568 GCA_965369585.1 uncultured bacterium | reverse complement strand
CCAGCAGGATCACCGGCGCCCAGCGCAGCCGCCGTATGATGTATGACGCGAGCCCCTGCATGAAGGCGCCTCGCTCTACTGAGTCAGGCTAACGTAGCGCAGGTTGGGGATAACGAAGGGGGCAATGAAGTAGTCCTGGACGTACGGTTTGACGAGGGCGTTGCTCTTGCCGTGGTATAGAGGGATCCAGGGCGCGTCCTGAACGATGATCTCCTCCGCCTCCTGGTATAGCTCATAGCGCGTAGTTTCATCCTGCTCTACACGGGCCTGCTCCAGCAGGTCGTCTACCCGCTGGTTGGAGTATTTCATCTCGTTGTTGCCGCTGTCGGAGTGGAACTTGATGTCCAGGAAGTCCTGCGGATCCACGTAGTCCGCGATCCAGCCCAGGCTGAACATCTGGAAGCTCCCTTCGTCCAGGTCCCGCAGGAACAGGCCGAACTCCTCCTGATTCACGTCCACACTCACGCCCAGGTTCTCCTCCCACATGGCGACGACCGCTTCAATGATCGGCCCAACGCTGGCGCCGCGCCCGGAATCGAGGAGGGTAACGTCGCGCACGATGCTTGGACCGCCGGCCTCCTCCAGAAGCGCGCGTGCGCCCTCCGGATCGAAGGGGAGACCCTCAAGCTCTTCGCTGAAGCCGGGCATGCCCGGCGGCAGGACGCCGTTAGCCGGCACCACGAGGTCCTTGAGCACGACCTCCGTCAGCACCTTTTTGTCGATGGCCATGCCGAACGCCCGCCGCAGGATGGGGTCATCGAAAGGCGGCTCCTGGGTGTTGAAGCCGATGTAGAACGTGTTCAGGCTGGGGCTCTCACTGAACTCCGCGTTCAACGGATCGTTGGGGTCACGGATACGCTCGATGTCGTTGACGCCGACGCTGGTGAGGTCTATCTCATCGTTCTCGTACATGATGAGCGCGGAGCCACCGGCGAGGAAGTATGTGACCTGGGCCAGCGATGGCTTGGGGTCCAGATGAAACCCTTCGTTGGCCGTGAGGACGATGCGCTGGCCGACCTGCCACTCATCCAGCTTGAAGGGCCCGGTGCCGTTGGGCCGTAGCGTCCACTGTGTGTCGGAGAAGCAGGTGGAGTCGCCCACCTCACGCTGGTCGACGACGTAGGCGGTGGGATAGGTGAGCTTGGCCAGGAAGTAGGCCTTGGGCGCGTCTATCGTGATCTTCAGGGTGTTGGCGTTCATCACCTCGATGCCGCTAACTTCGTCCGCGTCTCCGGCGGCGAACTCCCGCGCTCCCACGATGTCGTCCAGGTAGATAATACCTACGGTCGAGAGCGTGCGCGGGTCCAGGGAGCGCTCCAACGAGAACTTGAAGTCCTCTGCCACTACCCGTCGCGAGCCGTCGTGAAACTTGACGTCCTTCCTCAGGTTGAAGGTATAGGTGACGGTCCCGTCCGGGTTTTGCGTCGGTTCAGGGATCTCTTCGGCTACGTCGGGAATGATTTTCAGGTCACGGTCAAAGGAGACGAGGCCGGAGAATATCTCGACGATATACTCGGCTGAGCCGGCGTCCGAAGCGCAGGCCGGGTCGAGAGTTATCGGGTCGGGGCCGAACAGCCGGAGCTCACCCTCCACGCGCTCGGGGAGAGGAGACGACTCGGCATCGGGGCTGTCATCGCCGGTGTCGCCGCCATCACCGTTACCACCGCCACCGCTCAGCGCCAGCGACAGGCCGCCGACAACAACGACGAGCGCGACGGCTATGCCACCGAGAACGAATATGAGCCTGCGGGTCTCCATATGATGCCTACCTTACCGGGGTGCGCCTGCCTGCGACTGATTAGGCCCGCCCTATATGTTTAACCGACCACTCATTATACTAACGGGTCCACTCACCTTCAACGCACCGCTCGCTGCCTAGGACGCGTCTTGCTCCGCCTTCGTTACGGCGATGTGCAGGTCCGAGAGCTGTTCCGGCGTCACTTCCCCCGGCGCGCCGGTCAGAGGGTCCGTGGCGCTCTTCGTCTTGGGGAAGGCTATCACCTCGCGGATGTCATCCTGACCGGTGAGGACGGCCATGAGGCGGTCTATGCCGGCGCCGATGCCGGCGTGGGGCGGCGCCCCGTACTCGAACGCCTCTAGCATATGTCCGAACCGGCGCTGCGCCTCCTCCGGCCCTATCCCCAACATGGCGAACACCTTCTCCTGAACCTCACGCTTGTGTATACGAATGGAGCCGCTAAACAGCTCCCACCCGTTGCACACGAGGTCGTAGGCGCGGGAGCGGACGCGGCCGGGATCGCTGTCCATCATCGGTATGTCTTCCTCGCGAGGGGATGTGAACGGGTGATGGGCCGATACCCAGCGATCCTCTGTATCGCTCCACTCGAATTGAGGGTACTCGGTGACGAATGCGAAAGCCAGGGTGTTGGGGTCGGCCAGCTCCAGCCGGCGGCCGATCTCGCGACGGAGGCCGTCGAGCGCCTTGTTTGCCACGCCCGGACGGTCGGCGACGATCAGGAACATATCGCCGCGATTGGCGCCGGCCAGCCGCGCCATCTCCTGCACCTGCTCCAGCGTGAAGTACTTGGCCACCGGCGAGCGAATCTC
>CBDURB010000292.1:0-2572 GCA_965369585.1 uncultured bacterium | reverse complement strand
CGGGCTCCGCAGCCTCTTCCGTTTCGGCTGCGGCCTCAGGCTCAGCGGCCTCTTCCTCTACAGCCTCTTCCGTCTCGGACTCCTCCGCCGTGGCTGCCTCTTCCTCTACAGCCTCCTCCGCCTCGGCCTTAGCCTCAGGCTCAGTAGCCTCTTCCGCCTCGGCCTTAACCTCAGACTCAGCAGCCTCTTCCGTCTCGGACTCCTCCGTCGTGGTTGCCTCTTCCTCTACAGCCTCTTCCGCCTCGACCTTAGCCTCAGACTCAGTGGCCTCTTCCGTCTCGGATTCCTCCGCCGTGGTTGCCTCTTCCTCTACAGCCTCTTCCGCCTCGGCCTTAACCTCAGACTCAGTGGCCTCTTCCGTCTCGGACTCGGCTTGCGGCTCCTCAGCTGCAGCCTCGGCCGCCTTCATTGCCGCCTCCATGGCGCCCAGCTCAGGCTCGGCCTCAGCCTCGGCCTCGGCCTCCGGCTTCTCGGCAGCGGCCACAACCTCCGGCCGTGGCGGCGCCTCCACGCCCAGTTTGGCGTACACCTCCTCCGGCCCTGTGACGACGCCACCGGAATCGTTGAACACCCAGCCGTCCTCCTCGGCCTTGTCGCGAGCCTGTCTCAGGGACAGGCCGAGGCGGTGTCGGTCATGCTCTATGCGCACGATCTTAACGGGGACGACACCATCCTCATCGACGATCTCCTTAGGATGGTTGATGCGACGGTCAACGAGTTCGGAGATGTGGATCAACCCCTCAATGGGGCCGTCCAACCGCACGAAGGCGCCAAAAGGTGCGAGCTTGGTCACCTGACCGGGGACGATCTGGCCCTCACGGAACCCGGCGACCATCTCCTCCCATTTCTCGGGTTGGGCACGTCGCAGGCTGAGGGCGATCTTCTTGCTCTCCTGATCCACCTTCAGCACGTAAACCTCCACCTTGTCACCGACGCTGAACAGGTCATTCGGCGACTTGGGAGTACGCTCCCAGGAGAGCTCCGAAAGGTGGACAAGGCCGTCCGCACCGCCCACGTCCACAAAGATACCGAAGTCCCGGATGCTGGTTATGCTGCCGTTGCGGATATCGCCTTCGTTCAGCTCCTGAAGCAAGCGTTCCTTCTCAGCGGCGCGCTTCTCCTGCATCGCCGCCCGTTCTGAAACGATGGCTCGATTCCGCCTGCGGTTCAGCTCAATCACTTTGAGGGTCAGGGTGCGACCGATCCATTCCGCCAGCGCCTTCTCGGTGGTCTCCGGGTCGCCGCGTTCCGGCCGGCCGACAGCGATCTGGGACAGCGGGATGAAGGCGTTAACGCCCTCCACGTTTACCAGGAGGCCGCCCTTGTTACTGCCCGTAATGTAGCCCTCAAACGCCTGATTCTGGTCCATGTACTCTTGAAGGACGCGCCAGCCCTGCTCGCCGCGGGCGCGGTCCAGAGAGAGGATAATCTGGCCATCCGGCGACTCCGGCTGCACGACGAAGACGAGGACCTTCTCCCCCATCTGAAGTTTGGAGGGTCCATCCGGCTGGAGGGAATGCATCTCGTTGGCGGGGATGACACCCTCAGACTTGGCGCCGATATCGACTAAGATGCCGTCGCGATCGGTGCCAACGACCGCCCCTTCTACGATGTCCCCACGGCGGAGTTCTGTATATGGAGTGGTCTCCTGTTCCAGGAGAGCCGCCATAGACTGGGGCTCATCGCTGTTCAGTGTCCCTCCCTCTGGGTCTTCGGATGTCAAAAGTAGTACCTCCAGCAAGTATGGATCGAGGCTACGGCAGCAACCTCGGCTTCATTATATGACACAACGTTACGTAGCGTACAGAGGAGCTGGGTGGAAGATGAGTGAACGGTGAGGGATCAGTTTGGAGTTAGGGGCAAAGGGCGAGGGCTGGAGCTTAGGGCCTGCGGGCCAGCATCGCCAAACACAAAAACAAAGGCCCTGGCGACGGCCTATTTTCCTCACCCAGTTGCCCAGGCAGTATCGTCAGCGCTGAGGCGTTTCACTTCCGTGTTCGGGATGGGAACGGGTGGTTCCACCTCGCTCTAGCCACCAGGAGCCTTGGTCTTCCGGTTTGTCAATCTTGCGGGCCGGCGGGGCCGGCCCACAAGCGTTATCGTTTGGTAGCGGGGGTGGGACTCGAACCCACGACCTCCGGGTTATGAGCCCGGCGAGCTGCCGCTGCTCCACCCCGCGATGTGGACGAACAGAGAGTGCCTGATACATTTTGTGGGGGTAATGGATTGGTGGTCAAGCCCTCGGCCATTAGTACGGCTCAGCTGAACCGGTTACCCGGCTTACACCTGCCGCCTATCAAGCGGGTAGTCTTCCCGCGGCCTTACTCCCCGCCGAAACGGGGATGGGAGACCTCATCTTGAGGGGGGCTTCGCACTTAGATGCTTTCAGCGCTTATCCCGTCCGGACATAGCTACTGGGCTTTTTGCTCCTGGCGGAACAACCCACACACCAGCGGTCCGTCCACCCCGGTCCTCTCGTACTAGGGGCAGCTCCTCGCAAGTCTCCTGCGCCCACTGCGGATAGAGACCGAACTGTCTCACGACGTTCTGAACCCAGCTCGCGTGCCGCTTT
>CBDURB010000291.1:0-2574 GCA_965369585.1 uncultured bacterium | reverse complement strand
CAGCCCAGCGGTTGATGAGTTGGGGAAGCAGGGGTAGAATCAGGCCGTACCGAGGCGTAGACAAAAGGAGGGCAGGCATCATGGCCGAGGAGGAAGAGATCGGCCGGGTAATGGACTACTTCGCCCAGATCAACGTGGCGGGGATAGACCTGACACGCAAGCTGCGGGTGGGGGACACGATCCGCATCAAGGGTCACACCACGGACCTTGAGGAGGTGGTGGAGAGCATGCAGATAGAGCGTGAGCAGGTGGAGGAGGCGGGCCCGGGGGACAAGATCGGGATCAAGGTGCAGGACCGGGTCCGCGGCGGCGACCACGTGTACAAGGTCACCGCCTAGCCCTACCCCAACGGCCGAAAGCGCAAACGGGCAAGCCGAAACAGGCCGCTGCCTTTTGCGAGTTTCCAGTTTCCCGTCTCAGCGGGTCAGGCGGGGCGGGGGGCAACGGGGTTGCGGCGCAGGAAGCGGGAGAGGGCGAAGGAGACCGCCGAGATCACCAGGGCGCCCAGGAAGGCGGCGATGAAGCCGTCGACGTTGAATTCGATGCCGAGTCGGTCGCAGAACCAGTCCGTGAAGGCCAGCACCAGGGCGTTGACGACGAAGATGAACAGCCCCAGGGTGAGGAGCTGAAGGGGACAGGTCAGGAAGATCAGGAGCGGCCGCAGGAGGGCTCGCAAGGCCACGAAGATAGCGGCGGCGGGGAGAAGCGACTCCCAACCCCCGATCTCCACGCCGCGGACGATCCAGGCGGCGGCCAGGAAGCCGACGATGGTGATGCCCCAGCGCACTGCGAAGCGCACGATCCAGGGTACGTCCCTGTCCCAGGGCGGCTCCGTGTTCGTCCAGTAGCTAACGACGATGCGGGACACGCCGGTATTATAACCGAGTGGTGCGCTCAGGCAGTTGTTCCTGTAGCATGACCAGGCAAAGACCCCAACCGCGCCGCCTCAGAGACTGCCCATCGCGCGGCAACCGGGGGCCAGACCACAGGAGAAGAAATGGAAGCCTACGAGTGCATCGTCAGTAAGCGTGATACGCGGGCATATCTGGACAAGCCCCTGGATGAAGAGGAGCTGCGTAAGGTCCTGCAGGCGGGACGGATGGCAGGGAGCTCCAAGAATACCCAACCCACGCGGCTCATTCTGCTCAGACAGCGGAAGCGGCTGGAAGAGGTGGCGGCCTGCGCAAAATTCTCCCAGCATCTGCCTGCGGCGGCGGCGGCGATCGCTATCTGCCTGCCGTCTACAGGGAGCGACTTCGATGCCGGACGGGCGGCGCAGAACATGATGGTGGCGGCGTGGTCCATGGGCATCGCCTCCTGTCCCTGCTCGATGCACGACCAGGAGTGCGTGAAGAAGACGCTGGCGCTGCCGGAGGACTACCACGTGGTGGTGGTGCTGGCGCTGGGCTATCCGGACCCGAAAGTCTCCATGCACCTGGGCAAGCGGCGAGTTGAGATGGACGAACTGGTGCACGAGGGACGCTGGAGCGGTTAGAACGACGATGGTAGACTAGCGTCCATCGTCGAAGGAAGAAGAGCGCCATGACGATTACGGAAGGACGGATCGCGGGGCCGGAGCGGCCCGGCGGGCAGGGGCTGGACGCCAACCAGGAGGAGTCCGGCAACCGCGCGATCGCGGCCCTCCTGACGGACCCCGTTCGCGGAGAGCAGACGGACCTGGTGATCACCTACCGCGACGCCGCCTACGAGGTGTGGGCGAAGCGCGGTATGATCCGCTTCCAGCGCTTCTACGAGGACGGCGGCGGCTACGGCTACCAAATCGTGGAGCAGATAGGGGATAACCCTATCGCCAACCAGGACCCGACGGCGGTGGCGACGCTGGCGGCGGAGCTGGAGGCGGGAGCCGCATCCGGCTACTCAGGCACGGATCCGGCGCGGGCGTTCGTGGAGCCGGAGCACCTCAGCTATCCGCTGGCGCTGGAACGTATCGCCCAGCTCTTCGATAGCCCCAACGCGCCCGACATCGTCATCAACCCCAAGTCCTACGCCTTCGGGAGGCAGGCGGGGCAGCACGGCGCTCTGGACGTGGTGCAGTCGCGGGCGCCGCTGGTGTTCTCGGGGCCGGGGATCAAGCCGGGGATGACGGACTCCATCTGCGCCCAGGTGGACGTGGCGCCGACGCTGGCTTTGCTGCTCGGTCTCCCCCTCATCGACGGCAAGGACGCCAGCGGACGCACCTCCAGCGAGCGGGGCGTGGAGCCGGACGTGTACCTGAAGCGGCAGGACGGCAAGCCCATCGTGGAGGTCCTGGACCTGGACGGCAACGGCCAGCCGCGTTCGAGGCCGGAGCGCGTCTATATCATGCTGCTGGACGGGCTGAGCAATACGCAGTTGCTGGAGCGGCTGGAGAAGGACGCGGAGTCCGTCCCCAATCTGAGGCGACTGGTAGAGCGGGGGCTGATGTTCCGCTACGGGACGGTGGCGACGTTTCCCACCATCACCTGGCCCAGCCACAACAGCCTGGGCACCGGCGCCTGGTGCGGCCACCACGACATCGTGAACCTCACCTACTACCTGCGGGAGAGCCGTCAGACCGTCACGCCCCAGGGCATG
>CBDURB010000290.1:0-2603 GCA_965369585.1 uncultured bacterium | reverse complement strand
ATCCTTCTACGTCGGTGAACAAGACGGTGCGGAAGGCGCCCGCCTCAGATGGCTTAGCCCACGCTGCGGCGACCTCGCCTTCCCCTAAGAACTCGCCGATCGCTCGCAGCACGGCCTGCACGTCACCGGTGAACCATAGCGGAGATGCGCCTTCTATGAGAACCATGTGGGCGTCCGGTATCTTGGCGGCAAGACTGGCGGCAACGTTCACGTCAGGATTAGCGATCTGGCGGGGGTGAAGCACCAGTGTTGGACACTTGACCTCTGGCAAGAAGGTCGTTACATCAACCTCGTAGATCGCTTCGATAGCGCGGCGCAGCACTTCCGGCGTGGTGCACTCCCGAAAGAAAGCGGCGAACCGTCGTGCCTGCTCACCTGCCGTCCATCCAAGCAAGACTCGCGCCACGGTCTCCGTGTAGATCTCCCAGTCTTGATCCAATAACGCTCGAAGCGTTGTAGTCTCAGGCTTCTGTGACACATCAGAGCGTCGCGCCCAGGCACACCACAAGATGAGGTGCGACACCCGTTCTGGGTGCCGGGCCGCGTAGGCGATAGCAGCCATCCCCAGTTCACCGGAGGCGAACAGAGCGAACCGATCCAGGGCTAGGTCATCCGCTACCGCGTCCAAGTCGAGCATCTGAGCGTCGAGAGAGAAATCGGTAACGCTACGCTCGGAGAGCCCGGCCCCTCTGGCGTCATACCTGACCAGCTGCATCGTGCTCACCAGGCTCTCATACCAACGGCGACACTCCGGGATCTGCCATTCCAGATGGACATGGGTGAGGGGAAACGGCGGCATCTGCACGAGAGGCGTCCCTTCCCCCATCGTCCAGTAGGCGATGCTCACCCCGTCGGTGGTCTGGGCGTACTGGATGCGCGGCTCGATCATCTTTCGTCCCGCCGGTAGGCGTCAGTCTACACCCTGCTCGCTCCGGCCTACTTTCCGACCTTCACCTTGACGTTGGCGAACCAACCCGAAAGTCTCACGTTTTTCTGTGGAGTGCGGAAGGTCATCTGGCCAGGAACACTATCGTCTATCTGTTCAGAGTCACCACCGTGCAGCTCCCAGTGAAATTTCAGGTGCGGGCCACCCGCAACACGAGGGTGGAGCACCTGCCGCAGGTCCTCCCTCAGTTGCGGGGGCCAATTGTTGACGTGGGCAATCTCGTCGTCCTTCAAGGGTTTATTTACGGGACTGACGGGGAGCTTGCTCCTGCCCTGAAGTTCATCGGTCGCCCAGGGTGGCAGCATATCGCCCGGCTCGCTGCTCAGAGTATACGGAGTCCCAAGGTCCGGCCGATTCGGGTGACCCGCGAGCGTGCCTGGATCTCCGAAGAGATCATCGAGCGCCCTAGTGATGTTCGTCTCCCGGTCCCTAAGAGCATCGATTAGCTCTTGGATGCTACTTGCGACAGGCATGGCTTATCCTCCCTTCGGCTATGAGGTCGCCCCGCTCGGCTATGAGGTCGCCCCGCGATTGTGCGCCTGTGCTAGCGAGTTGTCAACGGGGACTACAAACGGACGCCGACTGGCTTCACTCCGAGCTCCCGCCGCGTAGATACCCGTCCAGTGGCTTGCCAACCTTCGCGGGTACGAGTAGGATGTGTGCCGATGAAGTGGCTCGCCGCTCTACTGGTTCCGTTGCTGGTCGCTACGGTGGCGTTTGGCTGTAAAGGGGATGACGGGGAATCGCCGATGACTACGCCGGAGGCCACCGGAGAAGCGACCCCCGGGGTCACGCCGAACCCTCAGGACGCGGCTACTCCGGAGGTCACGGCGGAGCCTACGCCCGCCAGCGAACCGGCGGTAGACGCGGCCATTGCGGCGGCCCTGGAGTATTTTGACGCCGTCAGCGATGCCGATTGCGAAACCAACAATCCTCAGAACAGGAATTGTGCCGGCCTCAGTTCGCAGCCGTCCACGGTCCAGCGCGGCATCGCCGCGTTCGGCGTCGGGCCTCCTGATGGCGGGGGGTTCGTGGGTGTGCTAGGGCTGGATTCAGCCGGAGAATGGAAGTTCTGGCGTGCGGGCCAGCAGGACTATCAGCTGCTCACACTGCCCGGTGACGCGCTGGTCTGCGCTTATGGCGCGGGGCTCAATGTAAGATCGGAGCCGACGACGGACGCTCCGGCTGTGGGGACAATCGAGGATCTGACCGGGGTACGGGCCGAGGAGTTTGTGCTCACCGAGCAGGGCAGCGACGATCAGCAGCAACATGGCTACGGGTGGTTTCGCCTCAGCTCACCGCTGGATGGCTGGGCCTACTCTAAGTACCTGACGGCTGCCAGCTGGGACGACTGTGCTCAGCACGACGCTCTGGAACCGGAGCTATAGGCCGGCTTCCGACAGGCCCCTGCCCCCTCAGACCACCGCCACCGCCTCTATCTCCACCAGCATCGCCGCCTCCGCCAGCCGGCTCACCTCCACCATCGTCGCCGCCGGCTTCACCGCCGCGAACGCCTCGGCGTGGGCGCGCGCCGCCTCCTCCCAGCGGTCGATGTCCGTGAGGTAGATGCGCGTACGCACCACATCGCTCAGCGACGCGCCCGCCTCAATCAGCGCCCGCTCGATGTTGCGCAGCGCCTGCCGCGCCTGCACGTAAA
>CBDURB010000289.1:0-2626 GCA_965369585.1 uncultured bacterium | reverse complement strand
CGCTCACCTTCGTCAATGCTGATGTAGAGCTGTCCGGTGTTCGTCCCCAGGTAGACGCCAGCGGGCTCCAGGCTGTCGGTACAGAGAGCCTCACGATACAAGCCCATGTAGGCTCCTCGCTGAGGCAGGCCACGGCTCAACGGCTGCCAGGTGCGACCAGCGTCCTCGGTGCGGTACACGCGCAGCTTGCCCTGGGGGGGACAACGGAACTCGGGCCCCTGAAGAGGGATCACGTAGGCTGTGTCAGGTTTACGGGGGTGGGCAGCCATGGGAAAGCCAAAGTCAGAGGGCAGACCGGAGGTCACTTCCTCCCAGGTCTCACCGGCGTCGTCGCTCCGGTACACCCCGCAATGGTTCTGCTGGTAGAGCCGGCTGTTGCCGTCGGCGGCCAAAACGAGGTGGTGCACGCACTGGCCAAACTCTGGATACTGCTCAGGGAGGAAATCGACCCGCACGCCGCGGTTCTGCGGACGCCACGTCTTGCCACCGTCATCAGTGCGGAAGGTCCCCACCGCTGAGATGCCGACCCACATTCGGCTGCTGTCGGCCGGATCCAGCACGATGGAGTGCAGGCACAGCCCACCCGCTCCGGGCTCCCAGTGCTGCCGCGAAGGGTGAGCACTAAGGCCCTGCACCTCTTGCCAGGTCTCGCCGCCATCATCGGAGCGGAATAGCGCCGCCGGGGCTACGCCACAATAGAGCACGCCCGGCTCCGAGGGCCTGCCAGGTTCAACATGCCACAGCCGCTCTAACTTGAGTCCCGACTTGGCGGAGAACCCAATTCCGGCCTTGGGATCATGCCACGTCTCGCCCATATCCGGTGAGTAGGCGAGGTGAGCGCCAAACCAGGACGAGTTCGCGGTGGCATACAGCACGCCGGTACGCTGATCTAGCGTGGCGTGGTTCACCTCCTCGCCAGCCAGAAACGGGCCCTGGGTCTGCCAGCGGCGTCGGTGACGGTCGCTGCGGAACAGGAACAGCCCCTTGCGAGTCCCCACCAGGATCAGTACGTTTGACGTCCGGTCGCCCGAAGCCATCTCACTTCTCCTCGCTTAGCTCTAAAAGGTGGCGTTCGTCTCCCTGGCAGGCCGCGCCGTTCCCCAGGCCTCCAGCCCCTCGCCTATCCGGCGGAGCGCTCGGCCCGTCCGCCGCGCCGCTGGCCCCAGCAGCACAGGCCTCCTATTCCGGGCGGGTCTGCCTGCCTCCCGCCGCGCCCGTTCCTCTTCCAGCTCCCTTAGCTTCTCGCTAACGTATATGTGATCCCACACGGTTCATCCTCCCTCTTCGAAGCCCTAGCTCGGCACGCCGGCTCCGAAGAGCGCTAGCGTCCTTCGTAGCTCTTTTCCCATCTCCGGGTTCAGAGAGAAGAACTTCATGTTCCCCTCTCGCCTCGCCGCCAGCAGCCCCACGGCGGTCATAAACGTGAGGTGACGCGAAACTACGGACTGATGCAGCCCCGTCATCTCCACGATCTCCTGCGCGTACATCTCACGTTCGTGAATCATCTGGAGGATGTGCAGCCGCTGCTCGTCGCCAAGCGCCTTGTAGATCCTCGCCAGGCGGCGCGTCTTTTCCGCCTCCTCCGGCGCTGCTCCCATGAACTCCGCCTCACACGGATAAATCAGCCCATGGATGGGTGGGACGTCCGCGCAGGAGACGTACGGCCCCATGTCCAGCGAGGGCGCAAAGATCAGTTTGGTGTAGGGGCCCAGGCATGCGGTTTCCAGGCATGAAGTCGTCCTGCCGGTCAGCTCGCGCGCCAGGCTGTTCACGTCCTCCACGCGCCTGTTCTGGTGGGCCGTCACGCTCCGCTCCAGGCATGGCTGCCGGCGTGGCAGGTCTTGCCGGTAGTGCTGTTCGTAGAAGCGCTCGATGAGCCGGACCATCCGCGTCCGTAGCTCCTCCGGCCGGTCGTACACCGCCAGGGCCGCCGCCACGTCCACATCCGCCTTCTCCAGCGCCTCGGTCAGCGCCTCTCGCGGCTGCGCGCTCGTGTCGCTCTCCTGCTCCCTAGAATCGAATGGCGAGCAGACGCTGTAGAAAGCCAGCCCCTGGATTTCCACATCCGCGGCGGACTCACCCACCCCCAGCGGTAAGTTACCCACGAAGCGGGTCAGGGCGTCGACGTCCGGCCAGGCCTCGGGGTGTGCCAGGAGGCGGTCCGTCAGAGCGCCCATCACGCCGGGCTGGCCCTTTGGGAAGGTAAACAGGAAGTCCAGCTCGGCCAGCAGCTCCGGGTCCGCCTCTTTTCGCACCTCAGCCGGCCAGCCGTCAATCCCTTCGTTCTGCTCCACCAGGCTGGTGAAGTACATCGCGTTCATCAGGTCAAGCGGCACCGAAACAACGAACTCCACCTGGGGCGCCGTAGTTGTTGGCTGTGATAGCTTTGGCATTTCGTCTCGCCTTAAACTGCTCGTATGCGTATATGTCTGTATGAGCATATGGCATAACACCCGCTCTGTCAACCACTCACTAAAAAACAGCACTCAACCCCGATGAACCCCTACAGCTACCGCCTCCTCTTGACTGCGTGCCCTCTTGACGTTACGTTAATCACGTCACATTTAGGCTAGAGGGAGGGTCACCATTACTACCGAGGTTCACGCTGCGCGCGTCGACGCCGACG
>CBDURB010000288.1:0-2655 GCA_965369585.1 uncultured bacterium | reverse complement strand
GCCTGGCCAAGGCCCGGCGGCGTCCTCCGCTACGGCATACCGGGCTTCAAGATGCACAAACGCCACATTGACGACCAGGTCGACTACCTGCACCAGTTGGGCATCCAGTTCGTGTTCAACGTCCGCGTGGGCTACGACGTGACTATCGACGAGCTGTTCGACCAGGGCTTCCACGCCGTCTTCCTGGGCCAGGGCGCCGGCCAGGGCAATCGCCTGAACGTCCCTGGTGAGGACCTCGAAGGCATGTACATGGCCACGGAGTTCCTCGTCCGCGCCAACCTGCCGCCCCAAGACCTGCCTAACCACCTCCGCCAGCCCATCGAAAGCGGCAAGCGCGTGGTGGTGATCGGCGGCGGCGACACGGCGATGGACTGCGTCCGCTCGGCCCTGCGCATCGGCGCCCGAGAGGTGGTCTGCGCCTACCGCCGCAGCGAGGCCGAGATAGGCGGACGGGCAGAGGAGCGCCGTAACGCCCAGGAGGAAGGCGTCCTCTTCCACTACCTGACAGCCCCCATCCGCTTCGTCGGCGACGACAGCGGCCATATCAAGGCGGTCCGGTTCCAGCGCATGGAGCTGGGGGAGCCCGACGAGTCGGGCCGCGCCAGGCCGATCCCGGTCATCGCCTCCGATTTCGAACTGGAGGCCGACACCGTCGTCATCGCCATCGGCTACAAGGTGGAGAAGCTGCTGTTCCAGACCACCCCCGACCTGGAAGCGACCGACTGGGGGACGATCGCCGCTGAGGAGAGCGGCCAGACCAGCCGCCCGGGCGTCTTCGCCGCCGGCGACAGCGTCCGCGGCGCCGACCTCGTCGTCACCGCCCTGGCCGACGCCAAGCGCGCCGCCGCCGCTATCGACCGCTACCTGCGCGAGAAGAAGTCGGCCGCCGCCTGAAGCCCTACAGCGTCTCCATGTACTCGCCGATGGAGTCCAGCTGCACCTTCTCCACCGCCATCTCCGGCGCGTACACGATCTCGTCCGCCGCCCACACCAGCGTCGGCTTCCCCTCCTTGGATACACCGATGACGCCGTTGAGCACGTTGCGGATGTTCTCATTGATGCGTAGCGTGTTCGGCTTGAGCGGCTCGGCCAGCTTGCCATCGCGGATGATGTAGGAGTCGCCGACCACTGTGCCCGTGAAGTCGCCCGCCCGCAGGCCGTTCACCGGGTACGTGTACCAGATGCGCCCGATGTAGATCCCATCGCCCACCAGGCGGCACATCGACTCCGTGGACTCCACCTCGCCGGGGAGGAGGATGTTCGTCGGGTGGATGCCCGGCTGGGCGTCGAAGTGGCGGCCGCCCCCGCGGGCGAACCGGAACCCGTTCCTGGGCACGAACGCCGAGGCGTTCGCCTTCGGGTCCACCCCCAGCTTCTCCTTCCCCTTCGGATCGCTCATCAGCCGCTGCGTCTCGTAGTGGTTGGAGAGCAGCCCCACCAGCTTCCCGTCCTTGATCAGGTCCGTGCGGCCCGTGGGCAGCCCCTCGCACGTTATCCCCTTGCTCCCCACCAACCCCGAAGCGGCGCCGTCGTCGTGAATGTTGAATTTGGCCGAAGCCACCTGCTGGCCCATCTGGCCCATGAACGGCGACCCCACCGCGTAGAACATCCCCGTGCTCAGACCCGGCAGCACGATGTAGTGCATGATCTCCATCGTCGCCTGGCGACCGAACACCACACGATAGTCGCCGCTGGGCAGCCTCACCCCGCCGATGGTGGCGATAGCGGCCTGCGCCGCCTCTCGCCCCGCCTCGTCCGTGAACCCGTCTAGCCGCGTCGTCGCCTCATAGCCGCTCCCCTTGGAGCCCTCCCGCTCCACCATCGAGGTGATGAACGACATGATTGCCGCCGACTCGTCCGTCTGCACCTCAGGCATCGCGTAGGAGGCGATCGCCATCCGCTCTTGGAGGATCGTCACGTCGCCGCTGACGATGAGGCCCAGCTCGCCCAGCTTCTCCGGCCGCTCCACCAGGTTCCCCAGCGACTCCGACGTCTGGAACACCCGCAGCGCCCCGTTCACCACCCGCCAGCCGGCGTCCACCAGGTCGGCGTCCCGGATATCCAGCACGCTCGGGTCGTGGTAGCCCTTCAGCGTTCGCTGCTCCGCCGTGGGCCGCGCCAGCGTGTAAAACTCGGGGTCGGCCACCGCGCCCCGGCGCGCCTTCTCCAGCGCCGACTTCACTCCCTCGACGCTAATATCGGAAGTCTCCGAGCCGAAGCCGATGCGCCGCACCTTCTCGCCGTCAGCCTTGAACACGGCCTGCACGCCGACGCCGTAGTTCTCTACCGACTTCGGCTCCTCGACGCCGTTGCAGGGGATGTGCGAGGTGTAGTTCAGCCGCGTCAGCAGCACCCCGTTGGCAGCGATGTAGACCTCTCCCTCCTCCACGTCCTCCTGCGCCTTCAGGTAGGCGAGCCCCTCGCGTACGGACTTCTCGAGTTCGGATAGTGGGATCATAAGCCTTTACCTCCGTCCGCCGCGCCTGCCTGCCGGCAGGCAGGCCCGCGAGCGCATCGTCGGGCCGCCATTGGGCCCTCTCCCCCGGCCCCTCTCCCGCAAGCGGGAGAGGGGTGACCGGCAGGTCGGGTGAGGGCCAGATTCTTCGTCGCTTCGCTCCTCAGAATGACGAATCTCACACCCCCGTCAGCCGCGCC
>CBDURB010000287.1:0-2666 GCA_965369585.1 uncultured bacterium | reverse complement strand
CGTTGTCGTAGGTGAGAGGGTTGAGCGGGAAGGATTCTTCTTCGCGGACCTGCTGTCGGCAGCGTCAGAAGCGTCAACGTCAGCCACTTTGTGAGGGCTAGGGGCTAGCTCTAAAGCGGCGGTGCCCGCGTGTGCCAGTCCGTGGCCTGCTGGTAGGCGTGGGCGGCCCGCAGGACGGTTGCTTCGTCCCACCAGCGGCCCACAAGCTGCATCCCGATGGGCAGGCCGCCGTTGGTGAAGCCGCAGGGTATGGAGATGGCGGGCAGGCCGGTGAGGTTGAAGGGCCCGGTGAATCGCGTCAGCGTGAGGGTTGTCTGAAGGTTGTTCTCGTCCAGGCTGGGGGCCGGCACGGGCGTCGTGGGGACGGCCAGCAGGTCAACGCGGCTGAACACCTTCTGTCGCCACTCCTCCACGATGAGGGAGCGAAAGCGTTGGGCCTGGACGTAGCTCACGGCGGGGTAGAGCAACCCCATCTCCAGGCGGGAGCGCACGTCTTCGCCGTAGTCCTGAGGCCGCTCCGCCAGCCAGCGCTTGTGATAGGCCAGCGCCTCTGGGAGCATGATGGAGCTGACGGCTGCAGGCGCCTCGGCGATGTGGGGGAGGGAGACCTCGCCCACCTCCGCATTGAGGTCGTCCCTCAGCACAAGTATGGCGGCGTGGATCGCTTTCAGCACCTCGTCGTCAACGTTGTCGAAAAAGTACTCCTGGGGCACGCCGATGCGGAGGCGTTTGAGGCGCGGGTCCTTCAGCGCCTTGGTGTAGTCCGGCACCGGCTCCTCGCTGCTCGTTTCGTCTTGTGGGTCGTGCCCGGCGATCACCTTCAGGATGATGGCGGCGTCGGCGGCGCTGCGTGCCATCGGCCCGGCGTGGTCCAGGGCCCAGCTCAGGGGGACTATCCCGCGACGGCTAACGCGGCCGTAGGTGGGCTTGAGGCCGGTAATGCCGGAGAGGGAGGCGGGGGCGCGTATGGAGCCGCCGGTGTCTGTGCCCAGGGCGCCTAACGTCATGGCGGAGGCGACGGCGGCGGCGGCGCCGGAGCTGGAGCCGCCGCTCATGCGGGTTGTGTCCCAGGGGTTGTACGTGCCGCCGTAGTGGGGGTTGACGCCGGTGATGCCGAAGGCGAACTCGTGCATGTTCAGCTTGCCCAGGAGGACGGCGCCGGCGGCCTTGAGCCGGGCCGTCGCCTCCGCGTCCTCCTGAGGCACGCGCTCGGCCATGATCTTGGAGCCGGCGGTGGTGGGGACGCCGGCGGTATCGAACAGGTCTTTAAGGGCGAAGGGTATGCCGTGAAGGGGCCCCTTATAGTTTCCGCCGGCGATGGCGGTGGCGGCCTGATGGGCGGCGGCGAGCGCATCCTCACGGGTAACCGTGATGAACGCGCGTAGGCGCGCGTCCAGGCTGCCGATGCGCTGGAGGCAGGACTCCGTCAGCTCTACCGGCGAGAGCTTTCGCTTGCCGATGAGAGCTGCGGCCTCAGCGATGGAGAGTCGGGCGATAGCGGGGGTGGTCATCGCGGCGCCACTGGGCGAGGCCGGAACCGGGCTGCGGGCTCGGCATCGCGGTAGTCGATGTCGGCGAGGGCGGCGACCCCGGTCTGCACGAAGGGCAGGGTGAGGGCCAGGGCGGCGATGCGCTCTTGGGTCAGCGGTACGCCGGCGAGGGCGGCGAGCCGGAGGATGGTTTCTCGTGCGTCGTCCTGCATGTTTACTCCACGTCCTGCATGGTTATTACCTATGTAGAGACGCTTTGATTAGGGACGATGCAACAACGGGCGGAAACTGTCAATAGGGAGGTGTGAAGGAATTACTGTTCAATCGTATAATCCTATTGACAAATAGCCTGGCCAGCAGTACGTTTCAGGGGCGATCATCGTCACAAAGGGAGTAGTCTTAGGAGGTCCCGATGGACAAGTTGGTCGAAAGGGTCGGTGCCCTGAGCATCGGAGAGAAGATCATCATCATAGCGGGGGTGATCCTGTTCATAGACGGGTTCTTACCCTGGTATAGCATCGACTTCGGGCCTCTCGGGAGCTTCACTCGGAGCGGATGGCAGTCGCCTGGGGCGATCTGGTCTATGCTCGCCATTGTCATCGGCCTGGCGATGGCGGTTGTGGTCGTCCTGAAGGGTCTGACAGAGGTGGAAATTCCGGACGACGTGGGCGGCGCTAGCTGGCCCAAGATCCTCCTCGGCGGCGGCGCGGCTGCCCTGTTGTTGGTGGTGATCAAGTTCTTGAACCATACCGGCGATCTGGGGTTTGGCTTCTTCCTGGGCATCATCGCGGCGGCCGCCCTCGCTGTGGCCGGCTTCTTAATGTTCAGGGAGGAGGAGAGCGCAGGCGGGCCGGCTGGTTCGCCGCCTGGCCCACCGCCTGGCCCACCGCCTGGCCCGCCGCCCGGTCCGCCGTCGGGCCCGCCGCCTGGCCCGCCGTCTGGTCCGCCGTCTGGCCCGGAATAGGGCGCCGCGTCAGCAAGGGAGAGCGCGGCCGGCAGGCCTTGCTGTTGCTGAAACCTAGCCTGTAGCTAGCTCCTCTTCCGTCACCTGCCCCTCCATGATTCGGAAGGCCCGCACCACGGGCTGGGCCGGTTGCATGAGCGAGACGAGGACGTAGAACGTCTCCGGCCAGAACGCCAGCCGGACGTCCGTGCCGGAGGGGTAGGCCTCGCTGG
>CBDURB010000286.1:0-2690 GCA_965369585.1 uncultured bacterium | reverse complement strand
TCTTACCTCAGTTGCCAAATACCGCGTGGCGACTCGCTAGTTTGGCGCAGTTCACCTGTCTTACGAAGTTCGTGGGCTGCCCACCGGATGTCGTACTGCCACGTGAAGAACATATCTCCTGAGCTACTTAGCCTGTTCTCGTGCGTCTTCCACACCCAACGGCACACGTCCACAATTGATCCCTCTCCACCTCTCTCCAGCAGGCAATCTTTCACCCACCCTTGAAGATCAACTTTGTCAACCATGTTGGCCCCCTTTCGTTTATACCCCCGTCAGCCGCGCCCGCGAGCGCATCGTCGGGCCGCCGTTACTCATACGCTTCGTCTGCATCGGCTGCCCCTTGCCGCAGTTCGGTATCGCGAACAGCCGGAAGTCGTTCCCCACCGCGTCCACGTTCAGGAAGTAGTCCCGCGTATCGCTCATAAGCCCCCCGTCGCGGAACATCTCCCCGATCTCCCCGTTCTTGATCTCGTACACCTTCATCGCCGTGATGCGGAAGTTCTCCCGCGACTCAGCGATAGACGGTATGCGATGGCCCACCACGTAGTAGCCCTTCTCCACCTCACGTATTATGTCGTGTGGGTCGCAGTCTCCCGGCGCGAACGCCGTGTTCGACATCCTGATCAGCGGCACCAGCGAGGCGTCCGTCGCCTTGTAGTGGCCGTTTGGCTCCAGCCCCATGATCGCCGCCGTCTGACGGCTGTTGGAGAAGCCGCCGAATATCCCCTTATCGAAGTGGTACACCCGCCGCGCCGGCGTCCCCTCATCGTCGTACATGTAGTGCCCAAACCCGTCGATCGTGGGATCGCTGAACGCCGTCACCAGGTCGGAGCCCACCCGCTTGCCTAGCTGGTTCTCCTTCACATCGCGCAGGAACCAGGAGCGGCCCGCGTACCCCGTCTCGAACTTCAGCGCCCGGTCCAGCTCCGTCGGGTGGCCCACCACCTCGTGGCAGACCAGCGCGTTGTAGTGCGGGTCGGTCACCACCACCACCTCATCGTCCGTCGCCTTCAGCGGCTTGCAGGCGGCCAGGGCCACCGTGTCCCGCGCCAGCTCCAGCGAGAAGTCCATCAGGTGCGGCAGCTGGATGAATTCCTCCTCCACGCCGCGCGTGATCACCTCCCACCCACGCTGGTGCCCGGAGTAGTCGTACAGCTCCTGGTGCCCGTCCTTCCCCTGCGCTACCACGAAGCACGTCCCCTGGCTGATCGCCCACGTCTGGTCGATGTTCGCCCCTTCCGAGCTGACGAACAGCTGACGCTCCAGCATCGTATACGCCGAGACGTAGTTGAACACCACGCCCGAGTCCAGACCCTGTACCCGCTGCGACACCTCCCTCACATACTTTCCCGCCTCCTCCAGCGGCACCGTCCGCGGGTCGATCTCGTAGCGGGCGTCGGTAGTGTCCTGGCGCACCTCGACAGGCGCCAGCGACATGTCGTACAGGGCGTCACCCAGGCCCGAGAAGCGGCTGCGCGAGCCCTCCTTGGCGCGGGCGTTGGCCACCGCCCGCTCGTAGGCGTGGTCCAGCCCCTCCTTGAGCCGCTCTCCTATCTCCGGCAGGTCCGCCGCGCCCACAATCCCCCCGAAATAGCCGGGCGAAACCACGTTCTCGCCCCCCAGGACGCGGATGCCGAAGGCGAAGCCGTAGTCCTCGCCGCTGAACTTATCCATCCCGTTCTCGGCCACCGCCACCTTACCCTCGCTCACCTCAATGCGAACGTCGGCGTAGCGACAGTGGCGCTTGCTACGGCTATAGGAGGCGATCAGGTCGAACACGGCGTCCCGCATCTGCGGGATCGCATCGATACTCACTCTCTGGGGCACGTGTATCCCTCCGAAGCTATCGATGGAGTTGAGAACATCCGCCGTCTACGGCGAATCATGAGAATTGTAGCCAGCGCGCCAGCTCAGTGTCCACCCTGAACCTGCTGCACCTGTAACAATAGCCGCCCTAGGCGGTTTATTAGGTTGAGATGGCTACAGTTTCACGCTGGCGCTCCTCACGTCCCGTCCGCCTGCGCCTGGACATTGTGGGCCTCGAAGTGTTTCTCCTGGCCCTCATGGTCTTCATGGCCGGGCTCTCGGATCTGCCGTCCTTCGTCTGGTTGGTGCTGGTCGGCGTCTCCGTGGTCGTGCAGAGCGTCCTCTTCTACCACATCGGACGCGTGCGCGAAAAGCTGGATCGCTAGGCCTTAGCTCACGCCGGACGATGAACCTGACGCTCTATCGGGCGCCGGTCGATCCGCCTTGCGCTCAGCCGCGCCAGTGACCTCGCGCCCCGCGACGGGCCGCTACCACTGTACGCCCAGCGACCGTAGCTCTCGCTCCAGCGTAGCGTAGTCGCCCTCGTGGTGGATGGCCTGGAAGCCCGCCTCACGCGCCCCCTCCACGTTGTGCGCCAGGTCGTCGATGTGGACGCAGGCAGATGGCTCCACCCCCATCCGCTCCGCCGCCAGGTGGTATATGCGCGCGTCCGGCTTCGCAATGCCCACCAGCGCCGAGTTCACGATCACCTTGAACAGGCCGTCGATCTTGTGGTAGTCGCGCAGCTCGCCCTCCAGTCGGGGCGTGGCGTTGGAGATCACCCCCACGTCATAGCTGTCCCCTAACCGCCGGATCAGCCCTACCACGTCCTCGTCCAGCGTCCGCCACATCGTCTCCCGCTCCTCCCAGATGTCCGGGAGGTG
>CBDURB010000285.1:0-2691 GCA_965369585.1 uncultured bacterium | reverse complement strand
CTCGTACTCTTGCACCGCTGCCCGCGCCGCCACCGCCTCAGACTCCTCCACCAGGGGACAGATGACGTACGCCTGCCGTCCGGCGCCTACCTGCTTGCGCAGGAAGTCATACGCCTGCTGACGCTGGTCCGGTCGCAGGCGATAAGTCTTGACCGGCGGCCGCCCCGGCGGCATCTCGTCCAAGACGGTAATGTCCAGGTCGCCGTAGACGGTGAGGGCAAGGGTGCGGGGGATCGGGGTGGCGGTCATCACCAGAGTGTGCGGGCTGACGCCCTTCTGCCGCAACGCCGCGCGCTGCTCCACGCCAAAGCGGTGCTGTTCGTCCACCACCACAAAGCCCAGACGCTGGAACGAGACCTCACTCTGGGCCAGCGCCTGCGTGCCGATAGCGATGTCCGTCTCCCCCCGCGCGATGCTGTCCTGAGCCGCCGCCTTCTCCGAGGCCTTCAGGCTCCCCCTCAGCAACGTTATCCGCAGCGGCTTCTTCAGATACTCCGGCGAGAATACGTCCCGCCACAGCCCTTCCTCATCACCACCCGAGAATAGGCTGCAGAACGTGCGGTAGTGCTGCTCCGCCAGAACCTCCGTTGGGGCCATGATCGCGCCCTGGTAGCCGCTGGCCACCGCCGCCAGCAGCGCCACGACGGCCACCACCGTCTTGCCACTGCCCACGTCGCCCTCCAGCAACCGGCTCATCGGCACGCTCTCCCCGATATCACGCAGCACCTCGTCGACCGCCCGCCGCTGGGCCGCCGTCAGGTCGAACGACAGGGAGCGGACGAAGCCATCGCGGACAGGCTGTGGCAGCGCCAGCTTCGGCGCCGCTCCCGCCGCCTGCCAGGACAGCCTCCGTCGCACCACCCCCAGCTCTATGTGCAGCAGCTCCTCCAGCGCGAACCGCCTCCGCGCCTCCGCCGCCTGCTGCGACGACTCAGGGATGTGCATCTGACGCATCGCCTGCCTCACCGGCAGCACCTTGAGATGGCCGCGGACTTCCTCCGGCAGCGTCTCCTCCAGCTCATCCGCAAAGGCGTCTACCGCCTCCCATGCCAGCCGCCGCACCAGCCGCTGGGGCAGACCCTCCGTGCCCGGGTACACCGGTACCAGCCGACGTGTGTGCAGCGACTCCCCTTCGAGCGGTTCCCACTCCGGGTTCTCCATCTGCAACTGGCCGCGGAACGCCGTCACTTTGCCGCTCAGGGCGATCTTCATGCCCTCCCTCAACTGGCGCGCCACGTGAGTCTGACCCCACCAGACTATCCGCAGCGTCCCCGTCTCGTCTCCGATCACCACCTCGCTGGCCTTGCGGCGACCGACCATGCCCGCGCCGGCCGACCAGACGTCGCCCAGCACCGTCTGCTCCTCGCCCACGATCAGCTTGGCGATGGGCCTCACCTGCGAGAAGTCGTTGTACCGGAAGGGGAACAGCCAGAGCAGATCGCCCACCTTCTCCACGCCCAGCTTCTTGAGCTTGCCGGCGTAGCCGCGGCTGACCCCCTTCAACACCTCCAGCGGCGAGTCCATCGTCCCCACGACGGCCGACCGAGGCCGGACACCCTCGCGGCTCCCTGGTGGCGGCCGGCGGTCAGGGACGGTTCCTGAGTTTCGGGTCTCGGCAGGCCGGACGGGGGCTGCGGGGAGCGGCGCCTTCAACGCCCACTCCAGCTCCTCCACCACACGGCGACGCTGCACCGGGTGTAACGCGCGGTATCCGCCGGGCGGCAGAGAGCGCAGCACGCGCTGGAAGCGGTGATCGGACGGGATGAGCTGCTCCGCGAGGAAGTGCTGCAGATACGCGTCCAGGCCGCCGATCACCGCCGTGTCCGCGAACTTCCGCGAGCGCTCAAGTGCCAGAACCTTGTGCAGCCTTGGGAGCGCCTCCGTCAAGCGGCTACTCTTCCCCCTCCAGCAGGCCAAGGCCCAGAACGCCGGGGCCACCGTGAGTACCTATCACCGGACCAAAGCGTGCCACCCAGATGTTCACGTGCGGCATAACCTCCGCCAGACGCTGCTCAAAATCGTGTGCGTCCTGCGGGTTAGTGGAATACCCGATAGCCACTTCCCGAATGTTGGGATACGATGTCGCGATCTGGAACAGCCGATCTAAGGCGCGGGCCCTCGTCCTCACCCGCTCTTGCGGGTGGACCTCACCGTCCCGCAGGGAGAGCAACGGCTTCACCCGCAACATCGTCCCCAGGAACGCCCTGGCCCGGCCGATACGGCCGCCCCGCCGCACGTACTCCAGCGTGTCCAGCAAGATGTAGATGCGGATACGCTGTATCGTACTGTCCACGACCGCCTTTATCCGATCAATGTCGCCGTCTTCCCGTGCGACCCGGGCCGCCGCCATCGCCGCAAACGACAGGCCCAGGGAGACTACCTGCGAATCCATCACCTCTATCCGTGCCCCGCGGTCGGCCAGGATCTGCGCCGCCTGGCAGGCGTTGTTATACGTCGCCGATAGCTTGGAGGAGAGGTGTATGGAGACGATCTCGTCCGTCTCTTTCAACAGCGGCTCGTACACTTCCAGGAAATCCCCCACCGAGGGCGCGGAGGTGGTGGGCATCTCCTTTCCGTGGATCATCTTGTCGTAGAACAGGTCGTGGCTTATCTCGACCCCCTCGCGGAACACCTCTTCACCGAAGACGACGCTCAGGGGGACGACGGAGATGCCGAGTGCGTGAGCGGTCT
>CBDURB010000284.1:0-2698 GCA_965369585.1 uncultured bacterium | reverse complement strand
GTACGACTACGATGTCGCGGTAGTCGGCGCCGGGCCGGCTGGGTCCCGCTCAGCGCGGAACCTGGCGAAGGCCGGCCTGCGGGTCGCGCTCCTGGAGGAGCACCGGCGTATCGGCGTGCCGTCCCACTGCTCCGGGCTGATCAGCCCGCGCACGCTGGAAGAGGCGGGTGTCGGGGAGCAGATAGTGGCCAACCGCGTAACCGGCGCCTACATCCACACCGGCGGCGGCGGCGCTCTGGCGTTAGGCGGCGGCGAGACCCGCGCCCTGGTGATAGACCGCGTGCGTCTGGACGAGCTGCTCTGCGAGCAGGCCCAGACCGACGGCGCCGAGCTTGTAAGGGCGCGGATGGTACAGGCCGAGCGGGAGAACGGGGGCGTTCGCCTCCACTGCCAGCGCGACGGCCGCGACCTCCAGCTGTCCGCCCGGCTGGTGCTGGGCGCGGACGGCGCCCACTCTCGTGTGGCCCGCACGATGGGGTTGGCGGCGCCGCGTGAGCGCGTCTACGGCCTCGGCATTGAGGGTCGTCTGACGGTGTCCCGGGAGGACTTTGTGCACGTGTTCGTCGGCCATCGCCTGGCCCCCAGCTGGTTCGGCTGGATCATCCCTACCGGCGGTGATGGTGTGCGTGTGGGCATCGGCTGCGACGCTTCGGATAAACCGATCTACTGCTACAGGCGGCTCACGGACGCCTTTCCGCAGCTGTTCCGGGGTATGGAGGTGTGCCGCATGTACGGCGGCACTATCCCCCTGGGCTTCGCCCCCCGCAGCTACGCTGATAACGTTCTCCTGGTGGGGGACGCTGCCGGTCAGGTGAAGCCGTTCTCCGGCGGTGGCATCTACACCGGCCTGGTGGCCGGCCGTCACGCCGCGGCGGCCGTGGTAGCCGCCCTGACCGCCGACGATACTACCGCAGCCGGCCTGCGCGGCTACGAACGGGCCTGGAAGTCCGAGATCGGCAGAGAGCTGACCCGAAGCTCGCGCATCCGCCGTTTCGGACTCGGCCTCAGCGATAGCGACGTCGACCGCCTGGTAGCCGCTCTTGGGCATGAGGCGCTCCAACCGCTCATCGACCGCCACGGCGATATCGACTACCCTTCACGGGTGATCCTGCGCCTGGCGCGCAGCCTGCCGGCGCTGTGGCCGCTGGTGCGGCTATCGCTTCGCCGTCCGCTCGCCTCTCTGCAAATGATGCGGGCGCTTCTCCCCGGCGGCTAGGCGGGGATCCGCCCGCCTTAACCCACTTAGGGCAGCGTGATATAATCCCGCTTGACAATGGCTCCAACCCAACGGGCTGCCACCCACGCCGCAGGCGGGCAGCTTGCGCCCCTTGCTTATGCCGGCCTGCAACTCCGTATTGTGGCTTTTATCCTGGATGTCCTGGTCATCATCTCCTTCGGGATGCTGTTCGCGGCCGCCGCCGCCGGCTACCTCGTGGTGGACAGCCGCTTCAACGATGGTGACCTTTCGGACCAGGCGCTCTATGTGGCCGCAGCCATCTTCGTGGCCTATCTCTTCGTGTTTGTCCCCTTATACTTCGTGCTTCTCTGGAGCTGGCGGGGCCAGACCATAGGCATGATGGCCGTCCACATCAAACTTCTCACGCACGGCGGCGGGCGGATATCCCGAGGCCGGTCCGCTCTGCGCCTGCTGGGCTACGCGGCTTCGGTGGCGCCGCTGTTCCTGGGCCTCGTCATCGCCCTGTTCGACCGCAAGCGTCGTGCTCTCCACGATCACTTGGCCGGGACGGTAGTGGTGGAGGCGCCGTGACCGCGCCGTCCGCTGATAACGGCTCCACCCTAACGCCGCTGCTTCTGGCCGCTTCTCAATGGCTGATCGGCGCTTCCCTGGCGGTGATGCTTACGTTGCTATTCCTGGCCGTCACCGCCGTGCAGCTCAGCTCTCAGAGCCTTGGCGAGCGCATCCTCCGTAGGAGCGTCGCTGTGAGCACCAACATAGATGCGATCCTGCCCGACCTGCAGGCCGCGCTGGAAGCGGAGGCGCGGGAAGGAGACGCGGATCCAGTTCGCGTGCCCGATTTTCCGATTCCAGTGGACATTCCTCGCGACGAAGCTCTTGCGCTGGAGGGGATGGCGCTGCGAGAGCGTATCCTGAATGAGGCGGGGGCCACGCTCTACCAAGATGGGATGTCGGCCTGGGCGGACGCGGACGATGACGGTGATCAGAGGATCGAGACGATCTCAGTTGCCGGCGCATTGAAGCGCGGCCTGGGGTTGATAATGGACAAGAACCATGACCGTATGGTGATCGTGGCGGTCGTGCTGGGCTTCCTTTCAGCGGTGCTGGCCGCTCTGCTCGTGGCGTCGGTTCGCTCATGGGGGCGGCTGGTCGCCCTCAGCGCGGCGACGATAACGGCGGCGCTCCCCTTGCTGGCAGTGGCTGTGGGCGTTCGCTTCGCCTTTCGGACTGCCCAGGAAGAGGCCGACCCGTTCGTTTACGGCCTCCTGGAGTTGGGCGTGGAGGCTATGTGGGTGCCCATAAGCAACTACCTGGCGCTGACGGGGCTGGGCTTTGGCGTGATGCTGGTTGCGCTGATGTTCATCTGGGCCAGCTCCCGCTGGGCGACCGGCGGCGCTGACACCGCCGCTACGTGATCCCAAAATCGGACACACTGGTCGGCGGCGGGCCCTGGCGGGCCCGTCCCGCAGCGCGATCGAATCCTGATTGACACGCAGGCCA
>CBDURB010000283.1:0-2708 GCA_965369585.1 uncultured bacterium | reverse complement strand
GAACATCACGCCGGAACGGTTGGACTGCACCATCCGTTGCACCGGCACGGCCATGCCTACCTTCAAGTGTTCGAAGCCCGCCTGCCCGCGGTAGAAGATCGCCCGTGCCTCAAACAGCGATGCCCAGCAGGCCTGCACAGCAGCGACTACGTTCTCCTCGCCGATGACATTAAGGAAGGTGCTCTGCTGCCCCGCGAAGGAGGCCTCCGCCAAGTCCTCTGCCGTAGAGGAGCTGCGCACCGCTACCAGCCCTTCACCAAGCTCGCGATAGGCGCGGCGGATCTCGGCAGCCACGTCTCCCGGCATCTTCGATTCGGTGATCAGACGCTTGATCTCATCGGCCACACGCTGGAGGCGGCCGCTGTCGTTGAGGTCAAGGTCAGACAGCAGTTCAGATATCTTCGGTTTGAGGCCGGACTGCTCTAGGAAGTCAATGTAGGTGTGAGAGGTGACGATGAACCCAGGCGGGACGGGTATCTTGGCCTTTGTGAGTTCGCCCAGGTTAGAACCTTTGCCGCCGGCCAGGCCGACGTCGTCCTTGTCCACTTCCTGGAACCAGACCACTCGCTTCATCTAGCGTTCCTCCTTTAGACAACCTTACGGGGCGGTCCTCCCGAGGATCCACGACAGCCAATTATATAGGACAAGTCAATATTTGTCCACCTGATAGCTCAGGGCGCGAGCGATAGACGCAAGCTATGGCAGTAATCCACTTAGCGTATCTACCAGAGTGGCGTCTGACTATTCGACGGTGACGGTCTTAGCCAGGTTTCGCGGCTGATCGATGTCACAGCCGCGGCGCAGGGCGATGTGATAAGAGAAGAACTGCAAGGGGATAGTGGTGAATATGGGTGAGAGCAGCGGGGACGCCTCAGGGACGTAGATGACATGGTCCGCCTTGGCGGCCAGCTCTTCGTCGCCCTCGGAGCCCAGGGCGATCACCGTCCCCTCGCGCGCTTTCACCTGCTCGATGTTGCTCATCATCTTGTCGTGCATCTCGTCCTTAAGCGCGATAGCGATGACCGGCATCTCTGGGTCTATGAGGGCGATGGCCCCGTGCTTCATCTCGCCGGCCGGGTATCCTTCGGCGTGGATGTAGCTGACCTCTTTGAGCTTGAGGGCGCCCTCCATGGCCACGGGATACTGGATGCCGCGGCCCAGGTAAAGGAAGTTGTTGTAGCGGTGAAACTGGTGGGCCAGCCGCTCGAACTCTGCCTCCCGCTTGGTCATCTCGCCGGCCAAGTAGGGCACCCGTGCGAGCGGTTCCAGGAGCCCGCCCATCCGCTCTTGATCGATTAGACCGCGTGCCTGACCCAGATAGCAGGCGAGCAGGTACGACGCTGTCACTGAGGCGGTGAATGTCTTAGTGCTGCAGACGCCGATCTCCAAGCCGCAGCGGGTGTACACTACGCCATCGGCGATGCGTGTGGCCTGGCTGCCTACGATGTTGCAGATGGTGATCTGCGGCGCACCCTGTCGCTTCGCCTCCTCCATGGCAGCTAACGTATCCACAGTCTCCCCGGACTGGCTCACCGATACGACTAGCGTGTCAGGCCCAATGATGGGCGCGCGGTAGCGGTATTCGGAGGCGTTGTCCACCTCCGCTGGTATCCCCGCGATGCGCTCCATGTAGTGACGGCCGATCATAGCCGCGTGGAGGCTGGTCCCCATCCCCACAAAAACCACTCTCCGCACCTTGGTGAGTTGCTCTTTGCTGAGGGAGATGTCCATCAGTTGGACGGCTGGCGTGTCGAACTGGGCGCGGCCTCGTATAGTGTCGAGAATGGACTCCGGCTGCTCCATGATCTCCTTGAGCATAAAGTGCTTATGTTGCCCCTTGGCCGCAGATACGGAGTCGTACGGGATCTCCTGTGGCTCTTTCCCTAGAGGCCGTCCTTCGCTGTCCCAGTAGGTAACTTTGGTTGCCGTGACCTGGGCCACTTCCCTATCGTTTAGGAACACCACGCGGCGGGTGTGAGGAAGAAGAGCGGGCAGGTCGCTGGCCAGCAGGTTCTCGCCGCCGCCGTAACCAATGACCACGCCCCCCGCGTTACCCACTCGCGCCGTCACAAGCGTCCCCGGGTGCTGGCGGCTCATCGCCACGATGGCGTGCGCGCCTTCCAAGCGCCCGATCGTCTTCCTAAGGGCCGTCACCAGGTCCTCGTTCTCGCCGAGGTAATGCTCAAGAAGGTGAGGGATAACCTCGGTGTCCGTCTCCGAGGAGAAGCTGTGCCCGGCCGTCGCCAACTCCGTCTTGAGTTCCAGGTAGTTCTCCACGATCCCGTTGTGGATGACCGCTACGCCGCCGGTGCAGTCGGCGTGGGGGTGAGCATTGATGTCGCTGGGCTTGCCGTGGGTGGCCCAGCGAGTGTGGCCTATGCCTTCGTGTCCATTGGGCCAACGGTCAGCGATGGCAGAGGCCAGGGTCTCCAGCTTGCCGACTCGCTTGTGGATGGAGAGGCCGCCGTTCTCAGCAAGGACGGCGATGCCTGCGCTGTCATAGCCACGGTACTCCAGCCGTCCCAGCCCGTCGATGAGGATCGGGCCTGCGGGGCGGGAACCCACGTATCCCATGATTCCACACATAGGCCAAGTCCCCTTACTGTCGGGCGTTCTCTAGTAAGTAACGTCAGGCGCTGGCTGGGGTTATGCCCACGTCAGAATTAACGGCGACTGCGTGCGCCTTCCAGTTCCGCGCCAAGGCGTTG
>CBDURB010000282.1:0-2720 GCA_965369585.1 uncultured bacterium | reverse complement strand
CGACAACAGGAGCGAGAATCTGACCCGCCTCAGCGTGTGCACATATGCGCGCGGCAAGGTTCACAGCCGTCCCGAACAGGTCGCTGCGCCCGTCTGGGTCGTCCTCCGCTATCGGCTCCCCAGCGTTCAGGCCGATGCGCACTCGGATGGGTTCGGGCGCTTGGGCGGTTCGCGAACCGCCCCTACCAGCGTTCCATTCCGCGAAGGCGCGCTGCATGGCGATGGCGCACTCCAGGGCCTTGGTCGCCGAGGAGAAGGAGGCCATGAATCCGTCACCCATGGTTTTCACTTCGGAGCCGCCGTGGGACTTCAGCGCCTCCCTCACGATGCGCTCGTGTTCGCGCAGCAGCTCACGTGCCTTGGCGTCGCCGAGGCGCTGGGTGAGGGCCGTCGAGCCTTCAACGTCCGTGAATAGGATGGTATGAACGATGTCGGCTGACAGGCCCTCGTCTCCTGTTTCGGTCTTCTCGCCCTCGCCCAGGAACTCGTCGATGGCTTTGAGCACCGCCTCCGAATCGCCAACCCACGTCATTAGCGACTGCCCCTCCAACACAACCAGGCGAGCGTCTGGTATGCCAGAGGCGAGGAGTCTGGCGGGCTCCAAGGCATTCATGCCCTCTCGACGGCACAACACCAGCGTTGGCGTTCCTACCTGCGGCACGAACTCAGTGACGTCATTTTCCGAAAGCGCATCAACAAGCGCCTTGACCGTCTCTTGTGTGACACACTCTCGTAAGAACGCACCGCCCAGCTGTGCCTCCTCACCCGCCGACCATCCGAGATACATGCGAGTCACTGTCTCCGTGTAAATTACCCAGTCCTTGTCGATCAGAGCCTGTATAACTTCGAATTCGGGCGTGTCCCGCCCCATGGCTGGGGACGGGGGGTAGGAGCACCACAGTAGCAGGTTTGATACGCGCTCCGGGTGGGTGGCCGTGTAGGCGATGGCCACCGGTCCGCCACCAAGGCTACCAAGGAGATCGAACCTCTTCAGTCCTAGACGCGCTACCACCGCGTCTAGGTCCAGCATAAGGGCGTCCAGAGTGAAGACGGTAACGTCGCGGTCGCTGAGCCCTGTTCCTCTTCCGTCATAGCGGACGACCATTCGCTCCTCCGCCAGTCGCTCATAGTAGGAGCTAACGCCAGGAAGCTGCCACTCGGCCTGAATATGGCTGAATTCTGGGCTTGGCACGAACACAAGGGGCATCCCATCGCCCAGCGCCGAGAACGCTATGCTCACCCCATTTTTGGTCTTGGCATACTGGATGCGCGGCTCCATGGCGGGGCTATTGTACTCCTGCTACACCATCTCGAAGTAGCGGCGGCGCTCCCAGTCGCTGACGGCCAGCCGGTGCTGATCCACCTCCCACTGACGGAAGGCGGCGTACTGCTCGACGAACTCGTCGCCGAACCAGTTCCGCGCTACCTCGCTGGCGCGGAAGCGCTCCAGCGCCTCGGGCAGCGACCGCGGTATCGGCTCCACGTCGCTTATCTCGTAGGCGTTGCCCCCGGTGGGCGGCGGCGGTTCGAGGCCGCCCTCGATGCCGTGCAGCCCGCCGGCGAGGGAGGCGGCGAGCGCCAGGTAGGGGTTGATATCGGCGCCGGGCACACGGTTCTCCACCCGGATAGCGGCCGGGCTGGAGGCGATGACACGCAGCGCCACGGTGCGGTTGTCGAGGCCCCAGGTGAGGTTGGTAGGGGCCCAGGTCCAGGGGACGAAGCGCTTGTAGGAGTTGACGTTGGGTGCGTACATCAGCATGAGCTCCGGCAACGTCGCCAGCAGGCCGGCCAGGTAGTGCTTCAGCGTCGGCGAGAGGTGATGGTCGCCGCCCTGGTCCCAGAAGGCGCTCTCATCGCCGTCGGCGCCCTGCCTACCGGCAGGCAGGTGCCACAGACTCTGGTGGATGTGGCCGCCGCAGCCGTCGATGCCGTCGGCGAGCTTGGCCATGAAGGTAGGGATGGCACCCATCTGGGCGGCGATCTCCTTGCAGCCGCTCTTGTACAGCATCGTTTGGTCGGCGGCGCGGACGGCGTCCGTGTGGCGGAGGTTGATCTCGTACATGCCGGCGCCGTGCTCGCGGTTGTAGGCGTCCACGGTGATGCCGTAGTCGTTCATGCAGCGGCGGACGCGGCCGATGAGCGGCTCATCGATGGAGGCGTGGTGGATGCTGTAGCAGTTGAGTCCGGGGTTGAGCGGCCGCAGGTCGGAGAAGTTCTTGGCGCGCAGGCTCTCCTGGTCCTCGCGGAAGAAGCGCACCTCCAGCTCGGCGGCCATGACGGGGCGGAAGCCGGCGTCCAGGGCGCGGCGGACGACCCGCTGAAGGACGAAGCGGGGGGAGATGGCCAGCGGTTCGCCGGCCTCGGTGTAGAAGTCGCAGACGACGCTGGCGCTGCCCTCCTCCCAGGGGACGACGGCGAGGGTGGCGAGGTCTGGCCGCATGACGATATCGCCGAAGCCGGTTTCCCAGTTGGAATAGGGCAAGGAGCCGATCACGTTATCCTGGATGTCCCAGCCGAAGAGGACGTTGCACTGGGGGAAGCCCTCCTCGGCGGCGGCGAGGAAGTGGTCGGCGCTGACCCGCTTGCCGCGGTAGACGCCGTCCAGGTCGGCGCCGCCGATGCGGACGGTCTCTACGTTATGGTGGCGGAGCAGCTCGGCGGCGGCTTTGATGTCCATCGGGCGACCTCCCAGACAGGGCGAGTAGGGCTCAGTGGCAGGC
>CBDURB010000281.1:0-2738 GCA_965369585.1 uncultured bacterium | reverse complement strand
AAGGATCATGTAGGCGTCGTTGTCCAGGCAGACCTGTCGCAGGTCGCGGGCGCGGGCCTGTCCCCGCACCTCGCGGTCCAGGCCGAGGACGATGATGTGACCCATATCGGTGGACCACTCGCGGGCGTTGAACACAAACAGCCCGCTCTCCTCCCGAAACTTCTCCGCCTCATCGGGCAGCCACTGTGACATGTGCTCCGTCAGCGCCACGCCGGTCAGCCCCGCCGCCTTCGCCGACTCCGCCAGCCGCTGCGGCGATATGTCGCTGTCCATAGAGCCCACGACGGTGTGGATATGCAGGTCGATGATCGTCCCCATCTGCCTCTTTCCGCTTCCAGACCTGCCTGCCGGAGGCAGGCACGACTTGCTCGCAGGATACCATAACGCTTACGTCAGACGGAAGCGATGACGCCCCCGGCCGCAACCTGCTATACCCCGCTCACCTTGCCTGCCCGCCTCCGCTCGCCCTGTCCGCTTTGCGGACTCCGATGCTCTCCGCCCGGCGGAGTCCGATGCTTCGCTCGGACCGCTCGGAGAGCCTGTCCAAGGGGTTGCCGGATCGCGGACCGGCCCCGCGCCACCCGCGGCTGCGGGTCCAGGTCGCGGGCGGCCTCCACCACCAGCGCCAGGCTCATCAGATAATCGTCGTGGCCGCTGGCAGGGTCGACGAAGAAGTTCATCGTGCGGCCTGACCGGTAGGCGACCCGCGCCAGCTCCATCTGACGCCAGAACTCAGCCCACTCCGCCGAGCCGTCGGCGGCGTACATCTTCAGCCGCCCTCCGTTCACGGCAGCGAGCAGGTTGTAGCCCAACCGCGACTTGGACTCCGTGCTCAACCGCAGCGGCCGCACCACGCTCGGTCCCAGTGTCCTGGCCAACAGACGCGCCAGCGTCTCACCCAGGCCGGTGGCGTCCACCGTAACCCGCCGCACCCGCCATACCCGGCCCAGCACGTCGGCGAGACGGACGAACAGCTCATCGTGCTTCTCGCCCGCTACCGTCAGATGCTCGACCACCTCCAGCCGCGGCTCCTGTACGATCGCGTCGGACGCCGGAGCCACCACCCGCGCCACCGTGAGCACCGTCGGGTCGTGCTCACGCGCTCGCCCTGTCCGCTTTGCGGACTCCGATGATCTCCGCCCGGCGGAGTCCGATGCTTCGCTCGGACCGCTCGGAGAGCCTGCCCTCAGCGTAGTTGAAGCGCCGGGCTCGCCCATCTCCTGCCCGCCGATGTCAAGGCCAGCGACGTAGCTCTCCCCCCGATTCGTCGGGGCGCTCTGCCGCGGCTGTGTACCCTGAAGCTGGGCCCGCTGTCCGGCCCTGAACAGCCGCCCGCCGGAGACGGTCTTGAGAGCGTACTGTGTCAGGAAAAGAGGGTGGTTCTCCCCCAGCCGCTCCCGTTCGCCCTCCACGTACCGCCCGTAGTCCGGGTTCAGCTCGGCCACCGCCGCCCAGTCGTACTGAAAGTGGCGACGGACGCCATCCCGGCGCTCTCGCTCCAGGTTAGCCTGCACCGCCTGCTCCAGCAGCGTCGTGTCATCCCACGGAGTGCCGTAGTAGACCGTCGTCGCGTTAGCGGTCGCGGCCATCGGCCGAAACTCGCGGTCGAACTTCTCGCGGTCCACATCCTGAGCCTCGTCCACCTCTAGCAGCAGCGATGCGGTGTGGCCGACCACGTTCGCCGCCGCCTCCGCCGAGAGGAAAAGCTGGCGGGCGCGGCCCAGACGTATCGAGTGCCCGTCCTCGCGAGCGGCCAGCGGCTCCAACCCCGCCTCGGCGATGCGGCTCCACAGACGCCGCAGGCTGATGCCACCTTGCGGATTGAAGGTGGGGGCGCACTTCACGCCGTCCAGCGAGCGCCGCACGTTCTTCATCAGTAGGAACATCTCCACGTGCGCCGACAGCTCGTTCTTCCCCGCCTGGCGCGCCATCACCACCGTGAAGCTGAGACCGCGCCGGTTCAGCGCCGAACCGACGATCGCGCGGCCGGGCAGGCACTGGTACGGGCGCAGCCTGCTCAGGCGAACAGATATACTATCAAGCATCGTAACCAGATGATAGAACGCCCGTTCTGCTGAGTCAAGTGGACCCTGGCGCGGGTACGCTACTGCACCAGCCTGAGGACCACCTGCGTGATCACAGCGCCGGCCACCACGAAGATCAGACCATTGATGCGCCCCTTAACCTCCGCCACCTCCCGCTCCAGGCTCCGCAGCCGCTCCTCCGTGGCCGCCTGGAACTCCGCCGCCGAGACGCGACTGCGGCTATCGCCCCCATCATCGGCGCGACGGCGCCCAGACGGGCGTCCGTCCGGACGAAAGCGCCCGAGAGCTTCGTTCAGACGCCGAGACACCGCTACCCCTCCGGCGGCAGCAGCTGGTCGCCCAGGCTGTTCAGCGTAGCCGCCAGATTCTCCGCCAGGTCCTTGCGCGACTTGGGTGAGAGGCGGTAGCGGGCGCCCACAGCCCGCACCAGGATCCCCAGCCCCTTCACCAGGAGCTTCACGTCCTCCGGACGCTCCTTCACCGCCCGCTTGAGCCTGACCCGCATCAGGGCGATCTCATCGTCCAGCCCTTCGATCTCCTGAGCCCGCTCCAGGTCCCGACGCTCCGCCTGGTCCACAGCCCCGTGGTAGAAGTTGCGGGCCGTGACCTGCCTGCCGGTAGGCACGGCTCGGGCGCGTTTAGCGGCGGCGGCCACGGCGGGCCCCGGCCTGTCGGGGGGAGCGATCACCCTCG
>CBDURB010000280.1:0-2747 GCA_965369585.1 uncultured bacterium | reverse complement strand
GAAGTGGGGCGTGACAGTCTGCACCAGATCGTAGTACAGCTCCTCGGTGAGTCCAAGAATATCCTCTTCGTCTGAGATGAAGCTCAACTCCAGGTCGAGCTGCGTGTGCTCCGGCTGGCGATCGGCCCGCAGGTCTTCGTCCCGCAGGCAATGGGCGATCTGGAAATAGCGCTCAAACCCCGCGATCATCAGCAGCTGCTTCATCTGCTGCGGCGACTGGGGGAGTGCATAGAAGTGGCCGGGCTGGACACGGCTGGGTACGAGATAGTCGCGCGCGCCTTCGGGCGTGGGTGCGGTCAGGATTGGAGTCTCTATCTCCGTGAACCCGCGCTCCGTGAGCCAGTCGCGGATGTATTTGGTGACGCGGTGGCGCATGACCATCGTCTCGTGCATGCGTTGCCGCCTGAGGTCCAGATAGCGGTACTTCAGGCGCAGAAGCTCATCGACGTCTGATTCCCCGACGATGTAGAAAGGTGGAGTCTTCGCCTCGTTGAGAATGGTGGTCGCGTGCGCCCGCACCTCTATCTCGCCCGTAGGGAGGTTGGGGTTCACCGTACCCTTGGGCCGACTAGCCACCGTGCCCTCGACTTGCAGTACGTATTCGCCGCGGGAGACATCGGCCACGGCGTAGGCCTCGGCGGCCTCCTTGGGGTTGAACACCACCTGGGTCAGCCCATCGTGGTCCCGCAGATCGATGAAGATGAGGCCACCGTGATCGCGCCGGCGATGGACCCAACCGGCCAGCTTAACGGTATCCCCCTCGTGGGAAGGGCGCAGCTCTCCGCAGGAATGCGTCTTGAGCATGATTGAGAACTACTATAGCGCAGGCGAGAGGCTGAGGCATCAGGATTGCGGAGCGTGGCCTGCTTTGGCTGGTGATAATCAGACCGCTGATTAAAAGTTGGTGGCTCCAAGAGCGCGAGCCGCGCACTGGCACCGAGTGCGGGAGTCCCGCGAGTGGGCGGCCACGCCCGCCTAGCCGTTGAGACGGCTGAACGCCTCGCAGCCCGCGGTGCCGGAGGCCGGCGCTATCTTCCAACTGCCGCCCTGTAGTTGGAACGCCGCCTGGATCTGGTATTCGCTCTGGCCCGCTATCTCCCCCACTATGGTCGCCAGCGCTGTCGAGCCTTCGACCGTCACGCTCTCCAAGCGTTTGAACCGCAGAAGTTTCAGGTCATCGCCTAGCTGGGTGGCCGCATCCAGCCCCGCCTGATCGAACTCCGCCCGTGGACAACGCCCCTGGAATTCGCTGGTAAAAGAGTCGTAGAGCGAAGGCCACTGCCCCGCGGGCAGGGCCTCGATTGATCTCCGAGCCAGCGACTGTATCTCCTGTTCACCGCTTACCCCCGGCTGTACCTCGTCGGCAGGTGCGCCTGTATCAGTTGCTCCGCCCTGGCTGACGGGCGCGTCAGCGTCTCCCGTCGCTGCGCCGCCGCCCGTTCCGCCCGACGCCAACAGGGCGATGGCCACGAACAGGAGGACGAAGCCCGCCAGCGCCATGGCAGCGGCTACCTCATCGCCTCTCAGCAGCAGGCTGCGCGGTTCGGCGACGGTGACGGCGGGCTCGTCTCCGGGGCGCTTCCCGCTGCTACGCCGTCGTTTGGTCGCCATTAGCCTCAATCATATAGTGAGCGCGGCGAGAGACGACATCGTTGAGCCCGCCCTAATCAGGGATCAGCCGGCGGATCTCCGTCTTATTACTGTAGTAAACGATGCCATCGGGGCTGATGGCGATGTCCCCATCGCAGTTATTGAGGACTACGTCGTCCTCGGCCACCTGGTCGAAATTCGCTCCACTGAGGACCAACCGTCGCATTAATTTAGTCTCGGACTCGCAGACTAACAACGCATCCCCAAAGAGGGGATAGACGTCACCGGAGGCGAACTCCAGTCCCGAAACAACAACGAAGGAGAGGAAATCGCTTGGTTCCATCTCTTCCCTGGCGAAGAGGTGGATGCCCTTCGTGCCCTCCCCCGCCTGGCAATCGCCGTAGGGGAACTCGCCCACATCCGGCCAGCCATAGTTGCCCGCAGCGGTTATGAGGTTTAGCGCTTCGCAGCTAACGGTCGTGTTGTCCGAGCCGTAGACTTGGCCGGTCTCCGGATGAAAGGCAAAGTCAAACGGCTCACGGAACCCGTAGGCGAAGATCCGCTGGTCCACCTCTGAGTCATCCACGAAGGGGTTGTCCTCCGCAGGCGAGCCGTCCTCCTTGCTGACGCGGAGCATCTTGCCGATGGGGTTGGTCAGGTCCCGCACCAAGCCAGAAGTATCGTAGTCTCCCAGGCTGAGGTAGAGGAATCCGTCCGGGCCGAAGTGGAGGCTTCCGTTAGCGTTGAATCCTGGGGCGGCAGGGAACGTCTCTGGAAGGTCGTCGATGATGACGCGCCGGTTCACGCCTTGATTGTTTTGGTCGGTGAAGCGCACGACCAGGGGCCTGGCGACAGGCGTCTCGGGGTCGATGGGTTCGGTGAGGAAGGCGTAGACGTAGTGGTTAGTCTCGAAATCAGGGTCGAGGGCGAGGCCGGTGAGGCCCCAGTCAAGATCGATGTACGTAGCTACATCAACGTGGGCGAACGGCTCCTCCTGTAGCTGCCCGTCAACGTCGACCACGCGGATGTTGCCGGTGAGCTGCTCGGCGTAGAACAGGCGGCCATCCGGGGCGAACGCCATGGCGGCAGGCCGCTCGGCTTCGGTTACCAGTTCCGCCTTAACGCTGAAGGGGTTTTCGCCACCACCGCAGGCGGCG
>CBDURB010000279.1:0-2772 GCA_965369585.1 uncultured bacterium | reverse complement strand
GGATGGCGTTAGGTAAGGTAGCTCAAGTCAGGCCTGCTTGAGCTACCGATCTCAAAGCGCCTGACGCCGTCCGGGCTTGCCGGTTCTACCTTCGCGCTTCCTCAATGAAGGCGACCGAAGCCTCCTTGAGGAGATCGAAAGCCTCCTCTGCCCGGACGCCGGCAGCCGCGATCGACTCTACGTCGCCCTCCTCCATCGCGGTCGCAACCTGTTCTGCGATCTGGGCCATCTTATCCAGAGCCGTAAGCAGCAGCGAGTGCTCCTCGCTGAATCGTTCGGGGGGCTCCAGCTTTATCGCCTGTTCGTTCAGCTCCAGAAGCTGTTCAGCCAGGGTCGCCACGGCGGGATCGTTCTCGGTTTCGACTCCGATCAGGATTCTGCGGAGTGCGCCGAACGCCGCATTGGAATCGGCGAGAACGCGGTTCGCCGTAACCAGGTAGCGGGTCTCCTCATCCGTCAACTGGCTCTCTTCGCCTGAGCTGTCGGTTGACCTGTCGGCTGACCCGTCGGCTGACTCATCGGCCTCTCCATTGCAGGCGAGTAGCCCAACCAGCAGCAGGGCTGAGGCGGCGGTGAGGACGCGAAGACGAATCAAGGTATATTTCCTCCTAGGGCAGCTTTGGTCTCCGCGAAGCTTACGCCGCCCGGCCTGCCGGTGTAAACGTCCCGCCTCAAGGCGCACTTAGCCCCGGCGCACCCAGCCGCCGTGGCCGGCCAGGCCAGTCAGCCGCTGCCGATAAGGAGAGCCGCGTCAGCGGCGGCGAAGGCAGGTGTTCTGCGCGGTTGGCGCCACACCTGATCGGCGGCAAGGCTTGACGCGCGCAGGCGGGAGATCGGCTCGTCGTCTCTCTCACGGTTCGATGCCGGCCGCGAGCGTCTCTTTGACGCGCTCGATCTGCGTCCTGAGCCAATCCTCCACCTCGTCGAGGAGCAGGTTGCGGCCTTCGTCGGGCGCTGTGGCCAGGACGCGCAGGAAACCTCGCGCCCGCCCCACACGCATCAGGATTACATCGTCGACTACGATCCCCTGCGGTTCTGCGGAGACGCCACTGAGCCGCAGCCACAGCAGTTCGTCAGCTCCGGTCTCTAGTTCGATCGGTTGCACCTGGAACTCCGTAAGGCCAGGGTTGTCGGCCTTCCAATCTCTCCCGGTCGCGTCCGCCGCTGCCTGAGCGAAGGACTCCGCAGATCCCTCGGCCGTCTTGTATAGGCTGACGGTGGCGCTGATCCCCCGTATGGCCGTTTCTGGCAGTATGTCTGGTCCCGGCTGGAAGGTGACAGTATAGCTCAGAATCCGCCCCATTCTGGCCAGGTCGGCCTGCTCGGCCTCCGGATCGGGACTCGCTTCGATGATATCCTCATTGGTCGTGAACCCCCGGCTCACTAGTTGGAGCCCTGTTGGAAGCTCCTCCTCCTGGATCACCATCAACCGCAGGGCGTCCCTGAAGCCGTTGTCCTCCGGCGTCGGAGTGGGCTCCGGGACAGCGCCGTCCGGGGTTGTGGTAGCAGCCGGGTTCGGAGAGAGCTCGGGGCTTCCGCCCCCTGGTCCGTCAGCCCCGCCCGATCCGTTGCCGCAGCCTGACGCGATCAGGCTCAGGGCCACGGCTGCCCCCAGCGCTGGCCAGAGCCAACAGCGCGGTAGCTTTCCCCGGGGTTCGCATGACATCGCTGTGATTGTACGTGACTCGTGCGCAGGGGCCAAGCGAGGTCTCCAGTCACGTTCAGCTTGACAATTCGGGCGTTTTGGCTGAAGGTGGATTCATAAGAAATAGCGCGAAAGCGAAGGGGGTGCGGCCATCTCCGCGCTCCACAGTCCCCGCGATTCTCGCCCACATACCGCCGGTTCTGGAAGCACTGGGAGTTGGCGCGGTCGCGTCCCGCTGGTGGCTGCTGTTGAGGTGGTCTCAGTCAGCAAAGGTTCATTGTGAGCGATCGGAAACAGGGACGCCCGGCGAACGAGGATGATCGTGGCGGCGGGCGCTCTTCAACCAGCCGCCGCCTAACCGGGCTGGCGGCAATCTCCGCTGGCCTCGTGCTCGTCTCGGTCCTGGTCGCCGCCGGGCTTGTGGCCTGGAGCCTGACCACGGAGGGCTCTTCAGGCGGGCCCAAGACAGCGGCTATCGTTGATCAGTTGAGCCTTACGGTTCCCAACCAGACCTTCGTGACCGCGGCCACCGGCTTGCTCGAGGAGGCAGGCTACAGTGTGGACTACTACTCTGGCGAAGAGATAACAGTGGACTTCTACAAGTCTCTCCCTACACTGGGCTACGACTTCATAGTGATGCGGACTCACTCCGGCCTGTACACTGATGAAGAAGCGGAGGACGGCGCTGATCCGGGGGTCGCCTTCCTGGCGCTGTTCACAAACGAGTCTTATAACCAGTACACGTACATTGAAGAGCAAGCGGCCGGCCGCATAGGTAAGGCCTTCTACCGCGAAGGTGGAGAGGAGCTGTTCGCGATAGGGCCCGGCTTCGTATCCTCCAGCATGGAGGGGCGATTTGACGACACGATGATCGTAATGATGGGATGCGATGGGCTGGGAACCACCGTGACGGCGGAGTCCTTCATACAGAAGGGGGCTAAGGCGTTCATAAGCTGGAGCCAGCCCGTGACAGCCTCTCATACGGATGCCGCCACAGAGGAGCTGCTGGAGAAGCTTTTGATTGAAGGGCTACCCACAGCGGACGCCGTAGAACGGACCGCCGCCGAGGTAGGCCCAGATCCGGCGTACGGCGCTGAGCTCCGCTTCGTGGAATCCGGAGGGTAGCG
>CBDURB010000278.1:0-2780 GCA_965369585.1 uncultured bacterium | reverse complement strand
CTATTCGCCCGCCGAGTAGGCATGGCGGTGCCAGGGGGCTTGGTCACGGCCACGGGCTACATCCTGTCGGGGCACTTCATGCTCTACAGCAACAACCATTGGTTGGATATCTACCTGATGCTTCCGCTTGTGCTGTACGGGGTGGAGACGATCATCCGCCATGGCAGAGCTAGCGGCGTCGCCTTGCTTGCGGCTGCTGTGGCCCTGAATCTCTTGGCGGGGATGCCGGAGCCGTCCATGCTGACACTGCTGCTGGCCGGGGGTTACGCTGCTTATCGGCTGGCATCCTCCACGCTGGAGGGAGCAGAACTGGGCGCGACCGCGCGGCGGGGGTTGTTGCTGTCTGTAGGCTTCGTAGCCGGCTTTGCCCTGGCAGCGCCGGTCCTTCTGCCGTTCTGGGAGTACGTCCGGAACGCTTTTACCTCCCATACGCCGGAAGCACAGATCGGCCTGGATTTCGATTCCCGCCGCTTGTCGATCTCGCTATTGGTGCCGTACTTCAATGGGGTCCCTCTCAATAACGTGCTGGGAACAGGATGGTCGGGAATCCGGAACTACGTGGGCGTGGTCCTGCCGTTCCTGGCGATTCTGGGCCTCTGGCAACGCCCGCTGGCGCGGAGAGCGGGTTGGTTCTTCCTGGCGGCGGCGCTGCTGGCTCTGGCCAAGACCTACGGCGTGCCCGGCGTGAACGATCTGGGCCGTCTTCCCCTGGCCAACCTCACAATCTTCCCGGCGTGGATCGCGCCGGTGGCTGCGTTCTCCGTGGCGTTCCTGGCGGGGGCCGGCGTCGACCGCATTTATCGAGGGGAGAGGCTGGGCTGGTCGTTGCACCTGGCTGCCGCGGTCGTCGTGGCGGCCCTTATCGCCCTGTTGTATTACAACCGAGATACGCTGGACGCCCTTGGCCGCCAGGAGCGGTTATGGGTAGGGTTGGCCTTTGGCCTCGTGCTGGCGACGTGGGCTCTTCTGTGGTTGGGGGAACGCTTTGGGCGAGGTTGGACGCTCCATCTGGCGGGCGCCATCGGCCTGTCCACGCTACTCACCTTGATCTTCGTCAACTGGGACGTGGCCGATGATCTTTCCTTGGAACACTGGTTAGGTAAGGTAGGGCTGGCCTTTGGCCTGCTGGTCGCGGTGTGGGCCATTCTCTGGGTGGGGAGGCGCCTGGGCACCAAGCAGTTAGGGTGGGCCTGCCTGGCGCTGGTGACAGGCGAGCTGCTGTTGTTCGCACCCCACGGCATCTATCCGGACCGCTACGATACCTTCGCCAAGCCACCCTACGTGGAGTTCCTGCAGGCGCGGCAGGCTGAGGAAGGTCGCAGCCGTCTGATTGGCTTCGATGCGCTCCTGTTTCCCAACGACGCCAGCGCCTACGACCTGGACGATGTCCGCGACCTGGACGCTCTCTATGTGGAGCGTTACATCCCTTACGTCCGCACTTTCGTTTCCTCATCGGTGCTGGACCGCTTCGTTGGCGGGCCTTACGCCTCGGTGGAAGGGATCGCTCAGGTAAGCGATAATCCCATGTTTGACTTGATGGGCACCAGGTATATTCTGACGCGCGCGAACGGCCTCCAGGGCGCGTTTCCCAGCCCGCTGATCGACGAGATCGTCGACACCAGCCCGCAGTTGCGCCGCACAGGCTTTATCATCAACGGTAAGGAGAAGCCGGTGCTGTTCGCTCACGCGCCCTTGGACATAGCATACGAGGTGACTCCCACCCCTGAGCGGCAGGTGCTGCGATTCAGCGCGGCGCTTGACCCTGCCTCCTGGGCAGGCGAAGGGGACGGCGTCATGTTCGAGGTGGCGTTGGCTGGGCCAGTGCCGGCCACCCTTTTTAGCCGCTGGCTGGACCCCAAGAACAACCCGGCCGATCGCCGCTGGGTCGATGGGGCAGTGGACCTCTCGCCATACCTGGGCCAGACGGTGACGCTTCACCTGCGGACCCTGCCGGGTGCGGACACTCTATGGGACTGGTCGGCCTGGGGCGACCTGCGGTTGACGGGGGTGGTGGAAGCGGCGAGCGAGCCCAGCCAGTTTGAGCTGGTCTACGATGACGAGGTCAGGATCTACGAAAATTTGGACGCCCTTCCGCGGGCCTTTGTGGTCCACCGGGTGGAAGAGGCCGCCGATGGCGAGGCGGCGCTGGCCCGCATGCAGCAACAGGACTTCGACCCCGCGGGTCTAGCCGTTGTCGAAGGGGCGATTCCCGCCAGCGTCCGGGAGGAGCTGGCCGACACGCCGGAGCCCGATCGGTCGCGCGTTACAATTACGCAATATGAAGACAACCGGGTTGAGCTTGAGGCCCGGATGGAGAACCCCGGGCTCGTATTGCTGACTGACACCTACTTCCCTGGCTGGAAGGTGTACGTGGACGGCAAGCGGGTCAAGCTCTACCCGACAGACTACCTATTCCGGGGTGTGTTCGTCTCAGAGGGAGAGCACAAGATTGAATTCGTGTACGATCCCGCTTCCTTCAAGCTAGGGGTGGCCATCAGCGTCGCTGCCCTCCTGTCGCTCCTTGGCCTGTGGGGGTTCGGGCGCTACCGGCAGCGGAGGCGCAAGGAGACGGCGGACATCCCCGATCCCGCTGAGCGGTAGAAGGGAAGAGGTGCCCAAGAGCGAGTGCCCCTCTTCTCCGACACGAGATAGAGCCGCCGAGCGGGGGCCAAGGGCCCGCATGTCACGATCCGATAGTGAACGGGCGGATCACGTCAAGATTCGGGTTGTAGTAGGGATCCCGGTATTCTCCGGGGTTGCCCCAACGGTTGCGGTAGAAA
>CBDURB010000277.1:0-2792 GCA_965369585.1 uncultured bacterium | reverse complement strand
GGCCTATCGGTGAGGCGGCAGGTGAGGATCGCTCCGCCGGTGGGCCGTCCTTCGCGGCGGAAGAAGCTGCCGGGTATCTTGCCCGCCGCGTATAGCCTCTCCTCGTAGTCTATTGTCAGGGGGAAGAAGTCCACCCCTTCCCGTGGTTCGCCCATGCAGGCGGTTACCAGGATCATCGAATCGCCGTAGCGGATGACGACGGCGCCGTTGGCCAGGCCTGCCATGCCGCCTACCTCCATGCTCAACTCTTTGCCGCCTATGGTGCGGCTGAACTTTTCAGTCATGCTGTGTGAAACCTCCCGTCACTCATTGTAGAGTGACTTGCTGATAGAGTACCCAGATACTCTTGCGTGTATGTCAGCTGCATAGCGTGGCGCTCTGGCGGCGCATCGGTTGTGATCTACAGCTTGTTCTGGGAGGAGTATCGCTTGGGGAAGAGCGAAAGAGGGTCCGTCTACTTGCGGATGCCCAGTGCGGCGATCAGCGCCTTGTAGCGGTCTGGCTCTCGACGGCTAAGGTAGCGTAAGAGCCGACGTCGCCGTCCCACGATCTTCATTAAGCCGCGCTGCGAGTGGTGGTCCTTTCGATGGGTCCGCAGGTGATCCGTCATCTGTCGGATCCGCTCCGTCAGGAGTGCTACCTGCACATCCGACGAACCTGTGTCGGACGCATGCAGACGGATGCTACTCGTGATCTCTTCTTTCTCCGTCTTGGTCAGCATGCTTCGCGCGGCTGCGCCTCTGCGTCTTTCCTCCTATTTTGCATCGGTGCGAGTATAGCATAGGGCCAGTGACGGAGGCAATGAGGCCCGGTATACTGATGCGGGGGAATCGCCCCCGCATGTCTTTATCCGGAATCATCTTTACATGGCGAAGGTTGCGATAGTAACCGATAGCTCTGTCTGTCTGCCCGCGGACATCCTGCGAGCGCACCAAATCACGACCGTCCCGCTGACGTTCCTGTTTGACGGTGAACTTCACTATGACGGCCGTCTTACCAGCAGGGCATTCTACAATCTGCTCCGCACATCCCGAAAGTTCCCCACAACGGCCTCTCCCGCGCCCGCGGCGTTCCTGGAAGCGTTCCGCAAGGCCGCCACAACCGCCGGATCGGCCCTCTGCATCACTCTCCCCTCCGCCTTCAGCGGCACCTACAGCTCCGCCAACAACGCGGCCGAGATGGCCCGCCAGGAGATGCCGCACTTCCCCGTCCGCGTGGTCGATTCTCACTGCCTGGCGATGTGCCATGGCTTCGCCGTGCTGTCGGCGGCGAGGGCAGCGCAGGCCGGCGCCAGCAGGGACGAAGCCGAAGCGGTGGTCCGTGAGGTCTCCTCCCGCGCCCACCTCCTGGGCGTGCTGGACACGCTCCGCTATCTGGTCAAGAGCGGCCGCGTACCCATAGTGGTACACTGGGCTACCTCTCTGCTTCAGATCAAGCCCCTCCTCGTCGCGGAGGGTGAGGAGATCCAGGCTGTGGAACGCGTCCGCGCCATGCCCCGCGCTATCAGCCGTCTGCTGACGCGCATCGAGGAGCGACTGGACGAGGAGCGGCCACTCCACATGGCGGTGATGCACGCCGACGCGCCGGCAGCCGCACGCGACCTGGCTGACGCCGTGCGCCAGCGGTTTCAGCCGGATGAGCTCCTGATCACGGAGTTCACCAGCGTGATGGGCGCCCACACCGGGCCAGGCTTCGTGGGCGTAGCCTTCTTTTCCGGCCAGCCCGTCGCGGTGGTTGCCGAGGCGGGCGGCTCTCATTCCGCCGCCGCGTCCAACCCCACGCTTGATGGGGACGTCGCCAAGCTGGAGTCTTCGCTGGGGGGAGTCCCGGCGTCGCAGCCGACACCGTCGCTGGTGCTTGTGACCGGGCTGCCCGGCAGCGGCAAGAGCTACTTCAGTCGCGAGCTGTGCAGCCGCTACCCCCTGGCCCACCTGAACAGCGACGCGCTGCGCAGGGCCCTGTTTCCCAGACCCGCACACGACGCGGCGGAGAACGAGCGGCTGTTCGCGGCCGTCCATACCCTTCTGGGAAGGCTCCTCGCCCGCGGCGTGAGCGCGGTCCTCGATGCCACCAGCCTCAAGGAGGAGCATCGCCGGGCGCTGTACGAGATCGCTGAAGAGGCCGGGGCGCGCCTCATCATCGTGCTGACGGAGGCGCCGCCGGACGTCGCCCGAAAGCGGCTGGCGGGGCGCGCCCGCGGCGACGACCGGCAAGACGCCTCGGAGGCGACGGTAGCCGTATATGATAGGATGCGGAGAGAGATGGAGCCGATAGAGCGGCCACACCTAAAAGTGGACACGTCCAAAGAGATCGAACCGGCGTTGGCGGATGTGGTTAAGCAGTTAGCGATAGCGAACCGTGTCTAGGCTCGGGCTTCGCAACCCGGTCCTGATCTTCGGGTCGCTGGGCGTGCTGGCGGTGGTGGTCATCGTTGTCCTGCTCAGCAGGGGCGGTGAAAGCCAGCCCGATTATCCGTTCCCGGTCCAGACGTTCGAAGAGCTAGGCCGGGAACACCTGACGCCAGGTCAGACGTACGACTTCTACAACAGCGATCCGCCGACCACGGGTCCGCACGCGCCGGCGCCCGCTGAATGGGGTGTCCATGACCTCCCCGTTGCGAAAGAGGTCCTCCCTCACAACATGGAGCACGGTGGTGTGGTCGTCCTGTACGACTGCTCGGCGGGAGAGGCGCCGTTGGACGATGCGGGGTGCCTGAATCTGCGCGACGAGCTTGCATCTGTGACGGAGGCGAACGTGGCCGACGGGAAGCTGGTTCTGATGGCGCCCTACTC